>JAGOFF010000040.1 GCA_017997315.1 Clostridia bacterium | reverse complement strand
GGATCACAGCCCCTCCCCTGCCAGTCCGTCCGGACGGAAGCGAAGCGCGATCATGCGCGTCGCCAGGGCAGGATCCATGTCCGTGTATAAAATTCCTTCTTCCCCGTACCGCAACCAGCCCAGACACATACCGTCCGGGCCGATCGCAGCGGTGGCCGCATCCTGATAAGGGAGCGCATAATTCACGCTGGCCATGAACAGGGTGTTCTCCAGCGCCCTGCACTGCACCGCCCTCTCGTTGTAGGGATTTTCCGCATCCCCCCATACGCGGCGCTGCGGACGGGGTCCCCTCTCCCCGCCGAAGAAAGGTTGGAAGACCACCGCGGCTCCGTGGAGCGCGGCCCATCGGACGGTTTCCGGATACCGGAAGCCCTCGTGGCAGATCGAGATCCCGAACGGCACCCCGTCCGCCTGGAACATCCTCCGTCCCCGGCCGGGCACATAATGGGAATCCTCGCTGGGGTCAAGCTGGACTTTGTCCTGTCGGCCCTGGAGGTTGCCGCCGCGGTCGATGACGAACACCGTGTTCAGCAGTCCGTCCGGGCCCGGACACTCCATGGGCATCAGGACATGGATTCCGCAGGATCGGGCCCATCCGCACACCCGATCCAGCGCTTCCGCCAGTTTCGGGGGATCCGGCGGATCGACCCGCATCCAGGCCGCGCGCAGCCCCGGCAGGTATGTCTCAGGAAAACACACGATATCCGAGCCGGCCGCGGAGGCTTCCCGTATGGCGGCTTCGACCCGGGAAAGCCCGTCGTCGATGGATTGCGGAAACCGCAGTTGAGCCAGTGCGGCCTTCATGACCGCTGTCTCCGGATCCGAACGGTATTGTCGAAGTTGGATGGGATATGGAGATCAAAGCCCATCGTATTCTCCTTGTCTAAAATCCCGTATATGCGGTCCCGCCGGGAATCCGGAAAGGTTCCGCGGTCATCTTCCGGAAGAGAGTCTGATGATTTCACCCGGTATTATCGCCCGTCTTCCCCTGCCGTGGCAAGCAGCGCCATATACGCCTCCCGCAGCTGTCCCATGCCGATAGCGCAGTTCGCTCCGCTCGGGGACGGGAGCAGCCACGCTTTCCGTCCGGTCCGGGGTTCGCACAGATGTTCATACAGCCGGTGCGCCGTCCGGCCGGTGGTGAAAATGCCCCGTATGGGCGCCTGCAGCAGGATCCGGTCGAGGTCGTTCGCGACCGGGTCGCGGATGCTCCCGTCCTCCGCTCCCCGGATCGAGCAGGACGCGAGCACGTCCCATAACGCGATCCCGTGCGACAGCGCAAAGGCCCTGCGTTCCGTCAGGGTGGAGGGAATGAGTCCTTCCTCGTACCGCCGAGGTTCAAAGACCGCTGCCAATACCGGCCAGAACCGGTTCCCGGGATGCATGTAGTAAAATCCCGCGTCCCGGGAGCGCGGCGAAGGCATCGTACCGAGAATCAACACGCGTGAATCGCGGTCAAACACCGGTTCAATCGGGTGTGTGATCCGGTCCGCCGGAACGGGCGGCCGACTGCGTCCAGGTATCGTCATGCCCATGGCCGGACTCCTTTTTGCGTTTACCCACCGCTTGCAGGATAATGAAATCACAATCAAAAACGAAAGGGTGGTGACATGCATGATACGGATTCACATGGTCGCGCACAAGCGTGTACTGCAGGGAAAAGGGTATCTCCACCAGCTGCGTCGCGAGGGCAAGGTTCCCGGTGTCGTGCATGTGCATGGCGGCACGTCGGTCCCCGTGTACCTGGAGGAAGCCGACCTGAAAAAGGCGGTCGGCAGTTCGGCAGGCATGAACGCGCTGCTGGACCTGGACATCCAGGGGGACGGCAAAGGCATCACCCTGATCGAGCGGCTGGAACGGGACACGATGAAACCGGAACGGATCCTGCATGTGGATCTGCGGAGGGTGGCGATCCACGAGACCGTCCACGTCCATGTCCCGGTCGTGGTGGACGGGCTGGACCGCCGGAAACACGACGGAGGCATCCTCTCCCACAGCTTGTTCGAGATTCCGGTGGAAAGCACCCCGGACACGATGCCGGGCCGGATCCACGTCGACGTCTCCATGCTGAAGATCGGGGACACGATCCTGGTCCGGGATCTGATGCTGCCCAAAGGCTGCCGATGGTTGATCGGGGCAAACGAGCCGGTCGTAGGGATCATCCATTCCCGGGTGACGATGCCTGAGGAGACCGCCGAACCCGAACCGGCGCCCCGTACGACCCCCGCGGCGACGATCCCGTCCGGGGACTGACAATCCGGGACCAAAGCGCGGAGAGGCCGATCAGCGGATCACCGTGGAGGACCACGGCGGGAGAATGATTTCGTCCCGCGAAAGCCGAGGCTTACCGCCGGCGGCGGCCGCGTACCCGGCGACCGCTGAAACCGGTCCGGGCAGCCGGTCCCTTCCGAACGACCGGCGCTCATCCGTAAGGTTATGGAACACATATACGGTCCTGCCTTCGCAGGTGGACGATAAGGCGGCGATTCCCGGAATCCCCGTATCGACGGACTCCATGACGCCGCGGGCGATTTCGGGATTCTCCGCCTTGATCCTGAGCAGGTTTCTGTAATGGTTCAGCAGGGATTTGCCGTCCTTTGTCTGCTTGTCGACCCCCTCGATGCCGGTGACGGTCTGCGTGGCTCCCGGCGGGGCGGATGCGGTTCCGTCCGGATCGTCCGCGGACCACAGCATCGGCAGACGTTTGTCCGGATCCGCCCCAGATCCGGTCATTCCGATCTCTTCGCCGTAATAGATGAACGGGTTCCCCGGCGCCAGCAGGTACATCGCCGCCGCGGTTTTCTGGCGGACCGGATCCCGCATCAGAAACCCCGCGCTGCGCGCCTGGTCGTGGTTGGACAGGAAAAGCGCGTCAACGGCCGCCGGGCTGGCGGCATCGATCGTCCGGTTCCATTCCGCCAATCCGGATGCGAACGAGTCGCCCGCGCCGGTGTTGAGCGCCGCGACCAGCCTGCCCGTCGCCTGGGAGTACGGAAAGTTGAAAAAGCTGTCCACTCCGCTTTCGTAATAGGATGCGATCACTCCGCTGTCCGACCAGGCTTCCCCGACCAGGTAGGCATCCGGTTTCAACTCCTTCACCAGGTCGTTGAACCATGACAGGAATCCGATGTTCTTCTCCATGTTTCCTGTGTAGTACGAGGTCACCGCATCCAGCCGGAATCCGTCCACGCCCCGATCCAGCCAGAACTCCGCGATCCGGCGGATCTCCCCGCGCACCGCGGGATGGTCCAGGTTGAGATCGGGCATGCCGCTCCAGAAGCGGCACTCATAGAAGTACCGGTCGGTGATCCGGGCATACCCCTCTCCTCGCTCTTCTGTTGTGAACGTGTAGTAAGATGCGTATTCGTTCTCCTGTCCGGACCATAATCCCTGGACCGCCGTGTCGAACCAGAGATGAAGGTTGGACGTGTGGTTCAGCACCAGGTCGATAATGACATGGATGTCCCTTGCATGCGCCTCCGCCAGCAGCGTGTCGAAGTCCTCCAGGGTACCGTATTCCGGATCGATCGAGAAGTAGTCGGTGACATCGTATTTGTGGTACGACGGCGACGGCATGATCGGCATCAGCCAGATGCCGTCCGCGCCCAGATCCTCCCCGATATAGTCCAGCCGGGACGTCACGCCGGCCAGATCCCCCAGACCGTCCCCGTCGCTGTCGCAGAAGCTCCGGACAAACACTTCGTAGTAGTTCCGGTATCCGTCCGACACCTTTTCCGGTCGGTTCTCCCCGCCGCAGGCCGCGAGCAGCAGGCACAGCACCACCGCCAGGGCCGCAAGCCGTTTCATCCCTTGACGGCCCCGCCCGTCACGCCGGAAACGTAGTATCGCTGCATGAAGATGAACAGTATCGTGATCGGGATCGCGATCAGGACCGCCCCCGCGCAGAAGCGGGTGAAATACTGATAGATGTTCTCCCGGGTCAGCATCTGGTACAGCCCGAGTGCGATCGTGTAGTTCTTGTAGTTGTCTTTCATGATGACGCTGACAAAAATGAAGTCGACCCAGGGGGCCATGAAGGAGACAAGGATGGTGTAGATGATGATCGGCTTGGACAGCGGGAGGATGATTTTCCAGAATATGGCGTTCTGGTTGGCTCCGTCCATGATGGCGGCCTCGTCCAGCGACCGCGGGATCGTGTCGAAAAAACCTTTCGCGATGAAGTATCCCAGCCCGGCCCCTCCCGAATAGACCAGCACGAGCGCGATCAACGTCTGGGAAAGCCCGATCGCCTTGAGGATGTAGTAGATGGCGATCATCGACATGAATCCCGGAAACATGCCCAGAATGAGTCCGATATTCATGATCCCCCGGCGCGCCTTGAAACGGAGCCGGCTCAGGGTATAGCTGGTCGTCAGGACGAGCACCGTCGAGATGGCGCAGGTGAACACGGCCACCACGAACGTGTTCATGAACCAGCGCGGATAGTTGAACAGTCCGGTCTCGGTGAACAGCCGGGTATAGTTGTTGAACGTATATTCCTGAGGCAGGATGTAGGGCGTCCACGCGCCCGGCTCACCCCGGAACGAGATCAGGAGCAGCCAGACGATCGGAAGCAGCCAGACGATTGACAGAACGATCAGAAGGAGATATATGACCGTATTGGACATTCGCTGACGCGTGATGCCGTTCATTGGAAGGTGTCCTCCTTTCTTGCCGAACTGGACATGTTGTAGACAACAAGCGACAAGACCGCCGAAATGACGAAGATGATGATACCGATTGCGGAAGCCAGATTGTAGTCCTGGTTGTTGACGGTCAGTTTATACAGCCAGGTCACCAGCAGGTCGGTCTTGCCGGCCTGGTAGTAGTCCAGCGACAACGGGCCGCCTCCGCTCAGCAGGTAGATGACGTTGAAGTTGTTGATGTTCCCGATGAATTGAGTGATGAGGTAGGGGGTCGTCACAAACAGCATGTACGGAAAAGTGATTTTCGTGAAAGTCTGCATGGCGCCCGCGCCGTCGATGCGGGCGCTTTCATACAACTCCGTCGGGATGTTCATCAGGATCCCGCTCGTGATGAGCATGGTGTATGGGATGCCGACCCAGATGTTGACGACGATGACCGTGATCCGCGCCCAGAGCGCGTTGGTCAGGAACGGGACCGGTTCGATGCCCAGATAGCCGAGCAGCACATTGAGCGCCCCCTGATCCGCGAGAAGGCGGGACATCAGGAGCAGACTGACGAACTGCGGGACCGCGATCGTGACGATGAAGATCGTCCGCCACAGTTTCTTGAACCGGATCCCCTTCTTGTTGATCATGAGCGCCAGGATCATTCCAAGGAAATAGTTGCTGAATGTGGCGAAAAAAGCCCAGACCAGCGTCCAGCGGAAGACGCCGGCAAAGGTCTGGGACTGCACCGGATTGCTCCAGAAGATATTCTTGAAATTCTCGAATCCGATCCAGGTGAACAGCGTACCGGGCGGCTGATGGGCGCTGTTGTAGTTTGTGAAGGCGATGAGGATCATGAAGATCAGGGGCAGGATGGTGAAAAGGAAGACGCCGGCCACAGGCGGCGTGAGAAAAGCGACATGCAGGCGTTTGTCAAACAGGTTCCGGACATCCGTTATGATCCCTGGCAGCCGTTGGCCCGCCTCCCGGCTCCGCTGGTTCCTGAACGCGGTGAGGATGCTGGAATAATAAGTTCGCAAAAAAGCGAACACGATGCAGATCGTGAGGATGCCGAACAACAGGATGAGCATCGAATTGTCTCCCTGGACATACTCGTAGATCTGGAGGTCGGGGTTCCAGACCTCCTTTTTGACTGCCTTGCCGAGGGTCGGCAGCAACGCAAGCTGCCGGATCCCGAACGTCACCATGTAGACGATGAATGCGGCTTGAAGAAAGAGGTACAGGAGACCCTTTACGATCTGCCCTCGCAGGAAACACCCCGAGCCCATCACCAGATAGGAGAGCCGCGTGCGTTTGTCGCCTTCCCTGAACATGGCCGAGTACGTTTTTGCTGTGCGGACCGCTGCCGCCGCTCCGGCACGCATCCCGTTCCAGACCGCCGCCACACCTCGTCCCAGCCGCCTGGGCAGCCTCCGCAGACCGGTTCCGAGCCGGATGCCGAACCGTTTCAGCGGCGGCAACGTGATGTAATCGATGTATTTCATGCTGACGCCCCGCTTTCATCCCATATGCGCCGCGGTGCGGAAACCCGGTCGTTTCCGCACCGCATCCGCTTCAACGAGGATCCTGACCGGATGGTCCGGTCATGGCTGTGCAGTGATCTGCGCCACCATCGCGTCCAGCATCTCCTGGATCGTCTTGGTGTAGTTCTTGGCCTCCATTTCGGTTCCGAACGCTTCCGCGGGACTCCAGTACTTCTGCATTACATCGTTCTGCGATACCGCAAACTCGCTCTGCGCCGCCAGTGCCGACAGTGCGATGTCCGCCTTGACCGCGGCGTTGTTCGCGGCATTCTTGTTGGACGGGCCCATCTTGCGCGTGGTGAACCGCGTGATCTGGTTGGCCTCGTTGGTCAGCCATTCCGCGAGCGTCATCGCGGCGACCGGATTCTTGGTCTGGCTGTTGACGCCGATCAGCTTGAAGCCCGCGAAACTGCTCATCTGGGCCTGGGTCCCGCCCAGATTGAAGGTCGGGAGCTTGGTGGCGGCGTAGTTCGCGCCGAGCTTGGACGAGATCGCCTCGGCGTTCCAGGTGCCGCTGACGCCCGCCGCGATCGTGGCTCCGAATCCACCGGTCAGCACCGCATCATCCCCGGTGAGGAATGCCTTATGCGCGGTGAGCGCCTTGATCGCCTCGCCGGCCTTGACCCCGTTCGCGTTGTTGAAGTCGCACAGCTGCTTGCCGTTTTCCACGGTGAGTTTTCCGCCCGCCCCGAGGAAGAAGGAGGCGATATACCAGCCGTTCGACACATCCATGAAAAATTTCTTGTCCTTGGCGGCCGCGACCTCAAGGATCTTGTCGAGGCTCTTGACATCCTCTTCCGTGAACACGCTCTTGTCATAGTAGAGGAAGTACCCGTTGTCGGACGTCATGGGGTAGGCATACAGCTTTCCGTTGACCGTCGCCGACTCGATGGAGCCCGCCATGTTCGCTGAGATGATCGCATTCTTGTTGCGGGTGACCTCATACAGCGCGCCCGCGTTCACGAGATCGAGGATCTGGTCGTTGGCGAACGAGAACACGTCGGCCGCCGCGGCCGGATCCTCCAGGAAGCGGGCCTTCGCGTCCGGCTCCCCCACCACGCCCAGCGTGATGTTGTAGATCGCATCGTCATTTGCGGTTTTGAACGCGTCGATCATGGTCTGGAGCATGGCCTGGTCTTCCTGTGAACCCCAAACCTTGAGGTCTACAGTCTCCTTGGCCTTCTCGCAGCCGCCTGCCAGGGTTCCCAGCAGGACGATGATCAGCAGCAGGATGAGGGTTCTCTTCATGATGGTCTCTCCTTTCCGAATCTGTGTATATTGCGTTCGATCGCTTGAACCGGCCGGTCGCCCCGAACCGCGTCGCGGCGTTTCCGGACCGCACCGCGGCCCAGGGCTCCGTTGCCGCGTGGTGTCGCCGAAAGCCGCCGGAGCGTCTCCGACGGATCATGGCGCCCGCAGCAAAGCGCGGACGATGCATGGGATTTCAAAGGTATTTGTGAATCACTCGATGAAACATGCGAAACCGACGGCGATGAATCGAGCAGACGCTTCGATCTGGTGGCTACCGTTCTGACACATGTTCTACATTCCAGATTAGACAGGGTTTCATCTACCGGTATTACCGTAGGCAAACCTTACTTTAAATGTATTTCTATCCGGACAACCTGTCAACAAGCAGGAGCCGGTGCTTTTTAGGGAGAGCTTGCGTTTGTCAGGAAAGACGAAAAACAGTCAAACGTAAAAGACCGATCGCAACGGTAATTATGGACAAGAGTTTGTTTTGCATGTTGTCACTACGTCCTGTTGATATGTGTTTCCATTGGGTTTGTCTCTCACTAATCTTCTCAACTCGAAGTTTAAAAGATACCGTCTGCCGGTATGTTTCCTGCGCTGCGAACGATCGGCAAGTCCGGCCCCACCAACTGACAATCCGAAAGCAGAGGCATACAATCAGAGATATCCATTGCTTGATCCGCACCCGGGATGCATTCCGGAGGCCGGAGTACCGGCCGGAGGAGGCAGGAGATGAAACGTGTGACCGTTCTGGACGGCATGGCCGACGACCGGTATGCGGATTTCGAAGCGGGGTTTCTGCAGGCGGCCGAACGAAGGCGGGACACGCTTCGGGTTGATTTCCACCGGTTGAGGGACATGGAGATCCGTTATTGCACCGGGTGCTGGACATGCTGGGTCCGGACGCCGGGAATCTGCACTTTTCAGGACGACATGCGTCCGATCCTTCAAAGCATGCTTGCGTCCGATCTGTGTGTTTTCCTCTCCCCGGTCTCCATGGGATTTGTCACCAGCCTGATCAAGAAAGCCTGCGACCGGATGATTCCGATCGTTCTCCCGGATTTTGCGGTATGTCACGGGGAATTCCACCACAGGGCCCGTTATGCGGCGTATCCGAAACTGGGGTTGATCCTGGTCGATCCGGACAAGGATGCGCAGACATTGGATATCGTTTTAGGCGTTTTCCGCAGGACCGCCCTGAACCTCAAGACTGACTTGACGTTGAACGGCTCATGGGGGACGACCCCCGAGGAGGCGGCGGATGCGGTATCTCATCTGTAACGGTTCACCCCGGGGATCGGCCGGATTCACCGAGGTTCTGGCGCAGCGGTTCCTTGCGGGACTGCACGAGTCCGGCGCGGAAGATGCGGAGATCCTGCAGGTCGGCCGCACGGATACGCATGCGCAGGCGTCAGCCCGGCTTGCGGAGGCGGATGCCGTCGTGGTGGTGTTCCCTCTGTATACCGACGCCATGCCGGGAGTCCTGATGGCGTTCATCGAGCAGCTGGAGCCGCTGAGGGGCCGGCTGGGCGGACACGCGCTGGGATTCATCGTCCATTCCGGATTCCCGGAGTCCCTCCATGCCGCAGCGGTCGAGCGCTATCTGTCCGGACTGGCCGCGCGGCTCGGTGCTTCCTATGCCGGCACGGCGGCGGTCGGCGGAGGTTCGTGGACGGACGGGAGATTGTCCGCCGTCCGGGAGTTGGGCAGGCATTTTGCCGAACAAGGTCTTCGCTTCGATCCGGACACGGTCCGCCGGGCCGCTTCCTGCGAGCGTTTCGGGAGCCGGGAAATTATCATCCTGCGGATTCTGGCGCGCGCGGGTATGTTCAACCGCTACTTCAACCGTCAGCTCAAGGCGAACGGAGTGTTCCATCGGCGGTTCGACCGCCCGGATGTCCCGGGCGTCGCCTCGCTGGAGGGCGGCACACGGTGAAGATCGGGATCGTCTATGCATCGAAAACCGGTCAGACAAAACGGCTCGCCGACCGGGCGGCGGACCGTCTTCGCTCCGTCGGGCATTCGGTCGACATCGACCCGGTGGAAACAGCCGCACATTGGCGGGAATCATCGTACGATCTGATATTTGCGGGATCATACTGCAGATCGACCGCTCTCACGCCGGCGATCCTCGCTTTTCTTGACACGCATCGCCGTATCCGCAGACTGGCGGTCTTCGTCACGCACGCGGCGCCGGATTCCGGACTTCTTCATGCCCGCTGGGCCGGCACCTGCGAAACGCAATATAGAGGCTATTGCGTCGAAAACGGCGCGGAAGGGGCAGGATATTTCCACTGCCGTGCCAAGCCTTCCGTCGGAATCGCCTGGTTCATCCGGTTCTCGGTCTTCAGGAGAGACCGGCCCGGTTGGAAGGCGTACCGTAAAGGCATGCACGGATACCCCGATACGAAAGGGCTGGAACGATTCGACGCGTTTGTCGACGCCGCGGTCCGGCAGACAGCCGCAGCGGCGGTCCCGGGGCCCGACTGACTTTCGGCACTCCGTTTCTACGGACCGACCAGTTCCCGGTAGTGTTCCATCAGTTCGATGAACCGGGCGGCGTCCCCGCCGGTATCCGGATGCAGTTTCTTCGCCAGCTCACGGAACCGTTTCCGGACGGTGGTACGATCGGCCTCCGGCGGCAGTCCCAACCGGGCCAGGGAATCCGGATCGAACAGGTTGGCGCCGATCCGGCCGGTTTCACGGTATAGACGGTAATAGACATGCCAGAAGAATTCACCGACCATTTCGGCATACTCGGAACGGCTCATGCCGGCCAGCTGCTCCAGGGACAATCGGGCACGGCCGCCCGGTTCGGATCCGGACGGGACCGCCGTGTCCGGTTTACCGCCCAAGTCGAAAAAAGTCTCCCAGACCAGGGGGATTCCCGCGTGCCGAGACTGTCCGGCCGGTCCGAAGCGGATCCGGATCTCGGCCTGTTTCAGCTTGCGGATCCGGCGTTTGATGTCGTCGCGGTCTCCGGCTTTCGATCCCATCGTTTCTCCCCTCTGCGTAATTTCCATTCTATCGCAGTCCACGGCGTCCACCCCACATCGTTTTAGTGGCACAATGGAAACATCACAAAAAAAGACAGGAGTGAGAACATGACCGCTTATCTGCATTCCAAAGCCGACATCCCGGCCGTCATCACCGAGATGACACTGGACGAGAAACTCCAGTTGATCACCACCATGAACCATACAAAGACCCATGCGGTCGAGCGGCTGGGCATCCCCTCGATCTGCGCGATGGACGGCGGTACCGGGCCGAACTTCAACCACCATCTCCACGACAACGCGGAAAAGCTCAATACATCCAAACCCGCCCCGAACGCCATCCGCGGGTTCCACCGGATGCTGATGCACCCCGAGACCGTTCCGGAGGATATGAAGGAAGTCATCGACGCGTTTCTCGCGGAGATCGACGAGAACTGGCTGCCGGACGGCCAGCGTCCCGGCTGCTATCCCCCGGGCATGCTGCTGGGCGCCACCTGGGACCCGGAGACGGTCCGTCTGACCGGCCGCGCGCTTGCCCGTGAATGCGACGCCTTCAAGATGGACGTCATCCTCGGCTCGCCCAACGTCAACATCCATCGCGACCCGCGCAACGGCCGGCTGTTCGAAGGCTACTCCGAAGACCCCTGTCTGGCTGCGACGCTCGCGCCCGAGCTCGTCAAAGGCGTGCAGGAAGAAGGTCTGGTCGCCAACATCAAGCATTTTGCCGCCAACAACCAGGAGACCGAACGGAGCGGCGTGAACGAGATCATTTCCCAGCGCGCGCTGCGCGAGATCTACCTGCCCGGCTTCAAAGCCTGCGTGACCGAAGGCAAGGGCATGACGGTCATGAGCGCGTACAACTCCATCAACGGCCGTCCATGCGCCCAGAACCCCTGGCTGCTCAAGGACGTTCTCAAGGGAGAGTGGGGTTTCGAAGGCGCGGTGACCTCGGACTGGGGAGCGGTCTACGACCAGGTCGAAGCGCTCAACTCGGGCAACGATCTGGAGCAGCCGCACCCGGTCCGCATCGACGCGCTGTACGCCGCGGTGAAATCCGGCGCCCTCCGGATGGAAACCATCGATGAGGCCGTCCGGCGGGTGCTCAATGTCATCGTGGTCTCTCCGTCGTTCAACGGCCGCCGTCACCTGCATCTCGACCGGGCATTCTCGCACGCTGCTGGATACCGCGACGTGGCGGAAGGCGCGGTACTGCTCAAGAACAACGGCGTACTCCCGCTCCGCAAGGACGCACGGGTCGGCGTGTTCGGCGCCAAGTCCAAAGACCTGATCTTCTGCGGTCAGGGGAGCGCCGAAGTCGTATCGGACCAGGTCACCCACGTGTATCCCGAACTCGTCCGCAAACTGGGTGCGGACCGGGTCCTGTTCGGTGCCGTCGCGGACAATGCGGACGCGGTGGTCGTCACCGTCGGCGTGAACGGTCAGGAAGGCAGCGACCAGCCCGACATGTTCCTGCCTCAGGCGGACCGGCTCGAGCTCACCGAGGCGATCCAGGCCGGCAAAGCCAAGGGAAAACCGGTTGTGGCGATCCTCAATCTCGCGAATCCGGTCGATCTGCGCGAGTATGTCGACGATCTCGATGCGATCCTCTGCATTTTCATCCCGGGCATGTGCGGCGGCGAAGTGACGGCGGACATCCTGCTGGGCGACGTCAATCCGTCCGGCAAGCTGCCTCTCACCTTCCCCAAACGCTATGAGGACACCCCGGCGTACCTGAGCTTCCCGGGCGAATCGGGAGAGTCCTGGTACAGCGAAGGGATCTTTGTCGGATATCGCTACTACGACACCAAGGACGTCGAGCCGCTCTATCCGTTCGGCCACGGGTTGTCCTACACGACATTCTCGATGTCCGATCTCCGTCTGTCCTCCGAGGTCTGGAACGCCCGCGAGAACGATACGCTGACGGTGCGCGTCCGGGTGACGAACACCGGAAAGACCGACGGCAAAGAGGTCGTCCAGCTGTACATCCATGATGAGAAGTCCACGCTCAGGAAACCTCTCCAGGAACTCAAGGCATTCAAAAAGGTGTTCGTCAAAGCCGGTGAATCCGTCGATGCGGAGCTTCAGCTCCGCTGCAGCGACCTGGCCAGCTATGATGCCCGTCTCAAGGAATGGGTGTCGGAACCCGGGTTCTATCAGGTCCGCATCGGCAGCTCCTCACGCAACATCCAGCTGATCGGGCGCTTCCGGCTGGTCGCACACAATCCGTATGCCTACACCCCGTATGGATCGATATCCCAGATGATCCAGGATCCCCGCGCGGTCGAGGTCCTGAAGCGGTATATCCCGGCGCAGGCGGTCGACAGCATGGTCGCGCGCGTAACGGCGATGCCCAACATCACGCTCGCCCGTCTCTGGTCCCGGACGATCCATCCGATGCTGGACGGAACCCGCGAGGAAAAGGATGCCATCCGGGAGAAGGCGTACAAGGAACTCGGCGAGATCGAGGTCATCGAGTAAACCGGATACCCCTTGTGATCGATTCGGAAGCGGAAGCGGGAAACCGTCCCAAAAGGCGGGGATCCCGCTTCCGCTTTTCCGATTCCGGAGACGGAGGACTGATGCCATGGACGAGTATTCCCTGCGTGTCTACGAGATCGTGGCGCGCATTCCGCGCGGCAAGGTGGCCACTTACGCCCAGATCGCGTCCCTGCTCGGCAATCCGCAGGCCGCGAGGCGGGTCGGACGCGCCATGAGCCACGCTCCCGACGGGATGGACCTGCCGTGCCACCGCGTTGTGAACGCCAAGGGGGAGATGCTGCCGGACCGTACATTCGGTGGTCCGGAAGCACAGCGTGCACGTCTTTCCCGGGAAGGTGTCGCCTTTCGCCCCAACGGGAACATCGACTTGAAGCAAAGTCTCTGGATGTTCGAGTGACAACGGTCAAAAATCATGCGCGGATCGAGGTCCCGGTGCTATATTGTGGATGTAACCAACCTGTGTATACAGGGATGAAAGGAGCGGTCTCGAGGAGGATTCAAACCATGAAAAGGTTCGCAGCGGTGGTATCGGTCATCTGTCTCGTCCTGGCCCTGGCGGCGGGATGCGGCAAGTCGAATCTGGGGGATTTGCAGGCGGATCTGGACATGTACAACTCGACGAACAACTAGTTCAGCCTGGGCAACACGCTGAACACGCTGCTGGACCGCAACGCAAACCTGCTGGCCGGCCGATGGACCGAGGACAGCGATGAATTCACCGTGATCAAGAACGAACTGAAAGATACGGCGGCGGACGCCATCGGTGTCATCAAGGACATGTCGGCCAGGACCGCTGAAGGGAAAGCGTTGAAATCCGCCTACCTGTCCCTGTTCGAGTCGGAGAAGGACCTGCTGGACCAGAACATCAAGTGGGTCAAGAACGGGAATGCCTCGGACAAGCAGGAGGCGATGGAAATGAGCCAGAAGATCGCCGCAGCGCAAAAGGCGTACACCGACGCCCTCGCCGCACTGCAGAATGCGATTACGGAAGCGAAAGCGACAAAATGATCTTCCGGATCTGCACGGGATGCCTGCGCCGGCCGGTTTCGGCCGGCGCTTTCCTATGCCTTGCCGATGAACCGCCGCTCCCGTCCTGCGGAATACCGTCAGACGATCAGCGTCATGCCGTCCTCCAGGATATCGACGCGATCACCGAGAAGCTCTCTGAGAATCCTCTCCTGACCCGTCCGGTCGTTCAGGATGGCCCGGCCGTGGTGGATGAACGCCAGTCTGCGGGGCATGCGTCCTGCCTTCAGCAGCGTTCGCGCCACGTCGACCGGTGCATGGTGCCCGGTCTCCATCAGCAGCAGG
>JAGOFF010000275.1 GCA_017997315.1 Clostridia bacterium | reverse complement strand
GGTCTTCATCCCGTACAGATGGTCGACCGGCTTCTTGAAAAAGCCCTGGATCTGGGGACTGTGGAGATCCATCGTGAGGATCCGGTCGACTCCCGCGGCCTCGAGGCAGTCCGCGCACACCCGCGCACGGATGGAAACCCGGGGCTCGTCTTTCTTGTCCCCTTTGGCATAGCTGAAAAACGGGAGGATCGCAGTCACGGACCCGGCGCTCGCGCGCTTGAACGCATCGATCCAGAAAAGAAGTTCCATGAACTCGTTGTTGGGATCGAGCCCGATGCTCTGGACGATGTACACGTCCTTGTCGCGCACCTTCTCCTCGACCTTGACAAAGGTGTTGCCCTCGGAGAACCGCTTGGCGTAGGCATGTCCCATCTCGACGCCGAGATGCCCGCAGATGCGCTCCGCGAACGCCGTACTGGTGGTTCCTGCGAAAATTCGGATTCCCATTTCACCGGATGACATAAATCCGCCTCCCGTCAGACATCGATCTGTTCGTAGAGACCGTACAGTTTCTGTACCCCGTTCTCGAGGTGGTAGTAATGGCGCACGTAGAATCCGAGCACGACCAGCAGGATCAGCAGCAGCGCCTCGACCGCCATTCCGGGCCGGACCAGCCCGCACAGCAATGCGAGCATCGCCAGCACTCCGAACAGCGCGGTCACGATCAGGTGTACCAGGCGTTCGTGCTGGAAAAAGCCGATGTGCACGAGCAGGTCCGCGCGGAATGCCGCGCGCTCCTCGGGATCCATGGGCGTACGGAGCCGCACTTCGGTCTGGATCAGATAGGTCTGCAACTGTTTCCGCATGGCGGTCACATCCCTTCCATCATCGCTCCGCCGGTTCCGGCTACACCGGCCGGCGCACGTCGAGACGCAGCATCTCCCGCGCCTCCGCGGGGGTCGCGGTCTCCACACCGCAGGCGCGCAGGATACCCGCGAGCTTTTCCACCAGTTCGGCGTTGCTGCGCGCGGTCGTGGTCTCGTCCAACAGGATGCTGTCCTCAAAACCGATCCGGACCGTCGAGGCGCCCAGCAGCACCCCCGCGACCAGCAGCCGCATGTCCCGCCGGCCGGCGTGCGACAGTCCCCACAGTGCGCCGGCCGGGATGGCGCTCCGTAGTGCGAACAGGGCTTCGGGGTTCGCAGGCGCTGCGCCCGAGGCGCCCAGGATGATGTTGAACAGCAGCGGCCCCCGCAGCGAAGAAGTCCGGGACAGCCCGGTCATCGTATGGATCATCCCGAGTTCAAACACCTCGACCTCGGGCAGGATGTTGTGTTTCTCGAGCTGTGCAACGCAGTACCGCACGTCCCCGATCGGGTTGGCGTACACCGCTTCGCCGAGATTGACCGAACCGACGTTGAGCGAGGCCATCTCGACCCGGTCGAAGGAGAGCGGGGCGCAGCGCTGCGCGATGGTCATCGCCGAGACCCCGCCCGTGGAGACCTGGATCACCGCGTCCGTCCGGGCGTCGATGCCCCCGACGATCTCCCGCAGGACCGTCAGGTCGTCCGTCAGCCGGTTGTCCGCGCCGCGCACGTGCAGGTGGACGACGGACGCGCCCGCCGCGACGCAGTCCGCGACATCGCGCGCGACCGCGTCCGGATCCAGCCGGACCGCGTCGGCCGACACGGGGGCGACCGTCAGGATGACTTTCTTCATGATGCACCTCCCCGGCGCCCCTCGGCGCCCGCAGGCCGTCCGGCCCGCACCTACAGCGTAGGTCATCCGGACGCGGACTGCAACCGCCCCGCGCGCCTGTCCGCGGGCTCCCCCGCCAGGGTCTGCGGTGCTCCTTGACGGGGGCTGCAGAACCCCTGATCGGGCTTCCGCGTGCATTTTTGCGTTCGTTCCTGTATAATTCGCATCTGTTTCCATTGTTCATCCAGACGCCGGGCGCACGCCCGTCCCTCCTTTGCAGCAGAAGGTATCCGTTTATGATCACCGTCACCGACCTCAGCCTCCGCTTCAGCGACAAGAAGCTTTTTGAGGACGTGAACGCCAAGTTCACGCCCGGAAACTGCTACGGCATCATCGGGGCGAACGGCGCGGGCAAAACCACGTTCGTGCGCATTCTCTCCGGCGAGCTGGAACCCACGTCCGGCACGGTGACGATCACTCCGGGCGAGCGGCTCGCGACGCTCAAGCAGGACCATTTCGAATACGACGCGTTTCCGGTGATGGAGACCGTCTTCATGGGATTCCCCCGGCTGCATGAGATCATGAAGGCCAAGGACGCGCTGTACGCCAAACCGGACTTTTCCGAGGAGGATGGGCTCAAGGCCGCGGACCTCGAGCACGAGTTCGCGGAACTGGGCGGCTGGGAAGCCGAGACCGACGCCGAAAAGCTGCTGATGGGGCTCGGGATCGACCGTCCGCTCCACACCCGTCCCATGGGTGAACTCACCGGCGGGGAGAAGGTCAAGGTTCTGCTCGCGCAGGCGTTGTTCGGCAACCCGCACATCCTGGTGCTCGACGAGCCGACCAACCATCTCGACTTCAACGCAATCCGGTGGCTCGAGGAATTCCTCATCGAGTACCCCAACACCGTGATCGTGGTATCCCATGACCGGCACTTCCTCAACAAAGTCTGCACCCACATGATGGACATCGACTTCGGCAAGGCGAACCTGGTCGTCGGCAACTACGACTTCTGGTACGAGTCCAGCCAGTTGATGCTCCGCCTCACCGCGGACCGCAACAAGAAGAAGGAAGACCGTATCCGGGAGCTCCAGGCGTTCATCGCGCGGTTCGGATCCAACGCCTCCAAGGCCCGCCAGGCGACCTCCCGCAAGAAAATGCTCGAGAAGATCGTGCTCGACGACATCCTCCCCTCCTCACGCCGGTATCCGTACATCGGATTCACCCCGGAACGCGAGATCGGCAAGGACGTGCTGTTTGTCGACGGGATCTCCAAGACGGTCAACGGGGAAAAGATCCTCTCGGACGTCACGTTCACGATGAACCGCGAAGACAAGATTGTTTTCATGTCCCGGAGCGAACAGGCGCGCACACTGCTGTTCCAGATCCTCATGGGCGAGGTCGAGCCGGACGCCGGGACGTTCCGCTGGGGCACGACCACCT
>JAGOFF010000274.1 GCA_017997315.1 Clostridia bacterium | reverse complement strand
CCCCGGGCGGTTTTCGCCCAGCCGGTCCGGGTGCGGGTCGACCGGGCCCGGGAGGCTTTCGGCCCGGATGATTTCGTCGAGCCGGATGACTTCGCCGATTCTGCGGACTTCGCCGGACCGGCGCCCGGCGCGGTACCCGGGGCGGTTCCTGCCCCGGGCTGGGATCCGGCGGCTCCGGACCGGCAGGAGCAGAGCTCGCCGGGCTGGAGGGAGCGGCCGCAGTAGATGCATTGACGTGCCATGGTGTCAGCCTCCTCCGTTGCGGTTCAATCCGCGAACAACGGGAACGGTCCGCCCGTGACGCCCGGCCGCACCGTAAAGATTCCACCCGCGTGCGGGAACTCCTCCAGGGCTTCGGGTTTCATGCCCATCCGCGCGCAGGTGATGAAGAGCGTCCCGTAGTCGGGCCCGCCGAAGCAGCAGCTGGTGATGTTGGGTGCCGGGACCTGGACCTCGGCCAGGATCTCCCCGTCCGCGGGGCGGATGCACCGTACCGCCGCGCCGCCGAAAAACGCGGCCCACAGGTTGCCGTCGTTGTCGATGGTCATGCCGTCCGGCCCGCCCATCCCGTCGAAATGGCGGACTACCCGGCGGTTGGCGATCGGGTCGGTATCGATATCGTAGTCGAGCGCGAAGATCTCGTGCGTGGGGGTGTCGATGTAGTACAGGGTCTTGGTGTCCCGGGTAAAGGCCAGTCCGTTGGAGATGCCGACCGGATGGAGCAGGGTCCGCCACTCCCCCGAGGGCTCGAGCACATAGAATCCGCCTTCGATCCGGACGCCGTCCCGACCGGACGCCATCGAGCCCGCGAGGAATCGTCCGCGTATGTCGCACTTGCCGTCGTTGAACCGGATGCTCGGTTTGTCCGCCTCGGGATCGATCCACGGGGTGAAATCCAGGGTGTCGTTCCCGAGCTCCAGCCAGCCGAACCCTTTATAGCCTGCGCCGAGGATGCGTCCGGAGCGGGTGAACGTATAGCAGGCGATCGGCGACGCGGCTTTCCAGACATGGTCCGAGACCGTTTCGCCCGGCAGGACGCCGGTCGTCCGGTGCAGCTTGCCCGCGATGATGTCCACCCAATACAGCGCCTGTTCTTCTTCGCGCCACACCGGACCTTCGCCCAGGGACGCCTGCGCGTCGAGCAGAAGTTCCGCCTGTAAAATCTTCATGATGTGAATCCTCCATGTCGCCTGGGATACAGTCTGTCTTTCTCCTAGCAGTATAATCGAAATATGTCCGGCCGATTGCCGGAACCCATAAAACCACACAGGAGGTACCCCCATGAAATGGAGATGTTCCGTCTGCGGCTATGTGCATACCGGTGACACCCCGCCTGAAAAATGCCCCCAGTGCGGCGCTCCCGCATCCAAATTCGTCAAGGTCGAAGAGACCGTCATGAGCTGGGCCGCTGAGCATGTCGTCGGCGTGGCCAAGGACGTCGACCCCCGCGTTGTCGAAGGTCTGCGCATGAACTTCTCGGGCGAGTGCACCGAAGTCGGCATGTATCTTGCGATGTCCCGCGTCGCGGACCGCGAAGGGTATCCCGAGATCGCCGAGGCGTACAAGCGCATCGCGTTCGAGGAAGCCGACCACGCCGCGCGCTTTGCGGAACTGCTCGGCGAAGTCGTCACCGACAGCTCCAAAAAGAACCTCGAGCTCCGCGTCGAAGCCGAGTACGGCGCAACCGCGGGTAAAGTCGAGCTCGCCACCCTCGCGAAACAGCTCAACTACGACGCCATCCACGACACCGTACACGAGATGGCCCGCGACGAGGCCCGCCACGGCAAGGCGTTCAAAGGGCTGCTGGAGCGCTTCTTCAAGTAAACGGTCCGGGTCTCCGGATCCTGTGGAAACATAAAGCCCGCCACCCGGCGGGCTTTTTCCTTGGGAGAGGTTTCGGGGTAGAATGAAACAACGGACCGGCGGTCCGGGGAGGAGGCGCGGGATGGACCTGAACCAGGCGCTCACGGAACGGATCCGGAGGGAAAGCCATGCGATCGTCGGCTTTGCGGACCTGCGGCGCTTGTCCGCGGAATCGCGGCAGAACTTCGACCGCGGCATCCTGATCGGGTTGACATACAGTGCGGAAGCGATGCGGGAGAACCTTGCGGGACGGCCGCGGCGGTATTTCGAGGAGTACTCCTCCATCAACCGCCGTCTGCCCGGACTGGCGCAGGACACGGCGCGTTTCCTGGTCGAGAGGGGCTGCAAAGCCCTGCCCAAGGTCGCCTCCGCGGTGGCGCAGGACGCGGACCGGCGAACGGTGCTGCCGCACAAGACGGTGGCCACCCTCGCGGGAGTCGGCTGGATCGGCAAATGCGCGCTGCTGGTGACCCCGGAGGCGGGTTCGGCACTCCGGCTGGTCGTCGTGCTGACCGATGCCCCGCTGGTGTGCGGGACGCCCGTCACACGTTCGCGGTGCCCCGCCGGATGCACGGTCTGCGCCGATGCCTGCCCGGGACATGCGCCGCTCGGCGGACAATGGGCGCCGGAGGTCGACCGCAGCGTGTTCTTTGATGCGGAGGCCTGCCGGAACGCCGCCCGCGCCCGCGCCGGATCCCTGCTGGATATCGACGAGACGGTGTGCGGACTGTGCGCTGCGTCCTGCCCCGTCACCCGCGGGGTACTGGGATACTGATCCCTTCCGCCGTCACCTCGGCGTCGCGCTTTCGAGGACCGAATGGACCAGGAACCGGTTGTTGCCTTCCGGATCGGTGCGGAAATCGCAGGTGACCAGCATGCACTGCTTGCCCTCGGCCGGGGCGAAGATCTGGTTCATCAGGTCGTCTTTGTACACCGATGTGATGTCGGTCACCCGGTAGGTGTAGACCGTATCCGCGGTGGTGATCGTAAACGGATCCCCGATCTGCATCTCGTACAACCGGGAGAAATACACCCCGTAATACTTCATCTTGTGTCCGAGCAGCACCGTGCGGCCGTCCGATCCGATAGGGGCGGACGGGGGGTACCATCCGATCCCGTAACGCAGGTTCACATCGGTGGCGCCCTCCAGCACCGGATCCCCCTCCTTGTCGATCCGGGGGTTCGCGATCTTGCCGATGGCCTGCAGCACGATGGTCGGG
>JAGOFF010000273.1 GCA_017997315.1 Clostridia bacterium | reverse complement strand
GTCTGCAACGGCTTCTTCGACTACTGCCGGCAGGGTGTCGGGAATCTGGACCCGGAGGTGCAGCACGGCGACATGCTCACCGGAGTCGTCCATCTCGGGAGACAGGAAGCCAAGGAGCTGTACGGGATCATCCGGGCGTATCTGGATGCGCACGAGTCGAACCGGGACGGCGGTACACCCTGGGAGTATGCGCTGGTCGCCTACCCGGTAGCGGAGCCGGAGGATGCGTAAGGTCCACCAGACCGTCCTGTTCCTGAAAAGTCTGGCCACCGGCACCCTGGCGCCGGTTCTGACATTGACACTGCTCGGGCACGGTGCCTCCATCCGGACCCTTTCGCTGCTGCTCGGGGTCTACTCGGGCATCGTGATTCTGGCGGAGTTCCCGACCGGGCTGTTCGCGGACCTGTATGGTCGGAAAAAAGCGTTCATGCTGGCTGCCGTTTTCCAGCTGCTCAGCCTCGGGACCGTCCAGGTATCCCGCTCCGTCCTACTCCTCCTCCCCGCAATGGTTCTGTTCGGCCTGGGACGCGCGTTCTCTTCGGGCAGCCTCGACGCGCTGACGATCGACGACGCCGTCGGGAACGGCGCGGATCTGGCGCGCGTGTCGGCCCGACTGTCCATGCTGGAGAGCGCGGGACTTGCGATCGGCGCGCTCGCGGGCGGGTTTCTGGCGGGCGTGCTCCCGCGGTATGAGGCGAACCTCGTCGTCAGCCTGACGGTCACGCTGTTGCTGCTGTTGCTGACCGGGGTGGCGGTCCGCGAGAAACCGTTCCGGAAAACGGACTCCCCGCGCTCCGGAATGCAGCGGATCCGGTCGCAGATCCGGGAGAGCCTGTCGTTTCTGTCCCGGAAAGGTACGGTGCGGATGCTGGTCCTGCTGTCGGGGGCCACCGGATTCGCGCTGCTGTCCCTGGAGACCTACTGGCAGCCCGCGCTCGCCGGGATCACGGCGGATACGCGGGTCTTCGGGGTGATCGGCGTCCTCGGGTTCGCCTGCGTGATCGCCGGCAGCAAGCTGACGGGGATCCTGCTGGCGGGGCGTCCGGGATACGGCACCGCACTGGCGCTCGGGTTCAAGGGGATCATGGGGGGAGGGTTGGCGCTGCTTGCGCATCAGACCCGGACGGTGCTTTTCATGGGGGTCTACATGCTGGTCTATCTTTTCCTCGGGAGCGGCGGGGTGGCGGAGACCACCCTGTTGAACCAGGCCGCCCCGTCGGAGCAACGGGCTTCGATCCTGTCCCTTTTCTCGTTCGTCCTCCAGGCCGGCGGACTACTCGCCTCGGTATGCGGATACGCGGTCAGCACGGTGATGGACTTCCGTGCCGTGTGGTGGCTGGCGGCGGGCCTGCTGGTCTTGTGCTCCGTTTTTACTGTTCCGTGGCGCTCCAGGAAGCCGCGATAATCCCCCATCGCCGCTCTTTTCCGTTAACCCCGTGAACCAATCGGCGGCAGAGGGGTGTATAATACCTCCCAGCAGCTAAAAGGAAGTAGCATCATGCCGAGCTTGTTTGTCCGCGACCGCGCGTTCTACCGGACGGTCGCGAAAATCGCCATTCCCATCTCTCTCCAAAGCCTGATCACCATCGGGGTCAACATGATGGACAACATCATGGTCGGCTCCCTGGGCGAGACCGCGCTGTCCGCGGTATCGCTTTCCAACGCGTTCATCCACGTGTTCCAAATCTTCTGCATGGGCATCGGGATGGGCGCTTCGGTGCTCACCTCCCGATATTGGGGCATGCAGGACCTGACCTCGCTCCGCAAGGTCGTGACGATCATGCTCCGGCTGGTGCTCGGGATCGGCGGGGTCTTCACGCTCGCGACGATCTTCGCGCCGGGGCTCCTGATGCGCATCTATACCCCCGACGCGGCCATCATCGCGGAGGGAATCCGGTACTACCAGTGGTCGATTCCGTGCTACTACCTGCTCGGGTTCTCGCTCACCTGCACGATCGTGCTGCGCAGCACCGGCCAGGTCCGGCTCCCGCTGTACAGCTCGATCGCCGCGTTTTTCGTCAACATCTTCTTCAACTGGGTGTTCATCTACGGCAACCTCGGTGCGCCCCGCATGGGCGTCGCGGGCGCCGCGCTGGGGACGCTCATCTCCCGCTCGGTCGAGTTTGCGGTCATCTGCGGATTCTTCTTCCTGCGAGAGGAACGGATCCGGTACCGGATCCGGAATCTGAAGGATTCCTGCCGCGGCATGCTCGGCACCTACCTGAAAGTCAGCTTCCCGGTGCTGGTGAGCGACGGGCTGCTCGCGCTGGGCAACTCCGCGGTGGCGATCGTCATGGGGCATATCGGGTCGGGCTTCGTATCGGCCAACGCGATCACGACCGTGACCCAGCAGCTCAGCACGGTCCTCATCACGGGCATGTCCAACGCGAGCGCGATCATCACCGGGCACACCCTGGGCGAGGGCGACCCGGACAAGGCGCAGCGCCAGGGCGTGACTTTCCTCACTCTCGGCGTGATCGTGGGAGTCTTCGCGGGCGGCCTGATCATGATCTTCTCGAAGACGATCATCGGGCTGTACAACATCACGCCCGAAACCCAGGCGATCGCGGAGCAGCTCATGCTCGCGGTCGGATTCATGGTGATCTTCCAGGCGGCGAACTCCATCCTCACCAAGGGGGTGCTGCGCGGAGGAGGGGACACCCGGTTCCTGATGGTCGCGGACATCCTGTTCCTATGGGTGGCCTCGATCCCGCTGGGCGCGGTCGCCGGGCTGGTGTGGCACCTGCCCGCGTTCTGGACCTACGTGCTGCTGCGCATCGAGCATGTGATCAAGGCGTTCTGGTGCGTGTACCGGCTCAAGAGCCGGAAATGGATCAAGCACATCACGCCCTCGACCGCGGCCGAGATCCCCACGGAGCCGGAACCGATGCCGGCGGGCGGCAGCTGAGGGAGCCGGCAGGGAAAACGGCCGGGAAGGAGTCGACCGCATGTGGATGGTATACGCGTTCGGATCCGCGCTGTTTGCCGGGCTGACATCCATTCTCGCAAAGAGCGGGATCCGGCGGACCGACTCCCATGTCGCAACCGCGATCCGGACCGGGATCGTTCTGGTGTTCGCATGGGGGATGGTTTTCCTC
>JAGOFF010000039.1 GCA_017997315.1 Clostridia bacterium | reverse complement strand
CGGGCGCTGCCGGAAGGGTCCGCCGCGGATCTCCGTTTCCCGGCGGGACCGGAGGCGCTGACGGACCTGCCGCCGATGGCGGAGTGGGTCAACGTCCGGGATTGCGGCGCCGAGGGCGACGGAAAATCCGACGATACCGAGGCGTTCCGGACCGCCATCGCCCGGGGGCGCGTCGTATATGTCCCGATGGGCCGCTACCGCCTGACCGACACGCTGCGACTGCTGTCCGACACCTGTCTGATCGGGCTGCACTGCCATGAAACCATGTTTTCGCTGTCCGACCACACCCACGGCTTCGATGATCCGGACGCCTCCCGCGCACTGATCGAGATCCCCCGCGGCGCGTCCTCCCAGGTGCGCGGGATCGGGATCGACGCGGGCTACAACCGCGGAAGTGTCGCATTCCGCTGGCTCGGGACGCCGGATTCCCTCCTGGAGGACGTCTACTTCGACTTCGGGGGCACCGGCAGGACCTCGTTCAAGGGGACGGGCCGGCTGCATGCGCTCCTGGTCGAGGACGGGGGCGCCGGGGTGTTCCAGAACATCTGGATCCCGGATGTGCTGTCCCGCGACGGACTGCATGTGCGCGACACCTCCGCATGCGGCCAGATCTGGCTGATGTCGGTCGAGCACCACGAGCAGGTCGAGTGCGTATTCGAACGGGCGCGCGGATGGCGCATCCACGCGCTTCAGACCGAGGAGGACACCGGGAGCGAGTACGCGCTGTCCCTGAGGCTGACGGACTGCGCGGATCTCGAGTTTGCCAACCTGTTCCAGTACCGGATCATGGCGATCGACATCCCGCACCCCCAGGCGACGGTGATCGAGCGGTCCTGCGGGATCCGGTTCCGCGGGGTTCACATCTTCAGCCAGGGATCGACGCCTTACGACACGATGGCGCAGGTCGACGGCGGCTTGCCGGTCCGGGAACGTGAAGCGGCGTACGTGCGGTTCGACTGACTCCGCCGGTTAGGCGGTTCAATCCTCCCGGGCCGCAATCCCGTACGACTCGCGGACATCCACCGAAAACAGGATTCCGTTGCCGGGCTCGTCCAGCCGGGCGGCTTCCCGGATCGCTTCCG
Organism: Clostridia bacterium; assembly: GCA_017997315.1. Taxonomy (GTDB): domain Bacteria; phylum Bacillota; class Clostridia; order Saccharofermentanales; family UBA5734; genus JAAYKS01. The sequence continues at coordinate 13,338 of JAGOFF010000039.1, read as the reverse complement.
TGATCGCGCCGGACCGGTCGGATTCGACGACAAGGAGTACGATTTCCTTTTCCGGCTCGACCTCCATCGCGAACAGCCGGGCGGTTTCATGGACGCCGGCCCCCCTCGCGTGCACGATGGTCGCTCCGTTCGCTCCGGCCCGTTCCGCGGCCTCGACGACCGTTTCGGCGACTCCCCGGTCCACCACGACAAAAACCGCTTGTTTCATTCCCATACCCTTTCTCTCCGCGGAACGGTTCCCGCAGGTCCCGTATGCGGACGATCCGATCCATGTGCAGATATCCATCATGAACGCGATGCCGTGACTCGGCTTGTCAAGGCGGAGCGCGCTGCCGATCTGCGCCATCGCCTCCGTCAGGACCCCCGCGCGGCCCAGCAGAAGCACGAGCTCCTTGCGGACGCCGCACTCCTCGCTCCAGGACGCGGCATCGCGTCCGAATGTGCCCTGCCCGAGCAGGATCGTGCCGCCGGAGATACCCGCCCGACGGGCGACCCGGAGCACCCGGCTCCCTTGTCCGTGGTTCACGATCACGGTCAGCAGCAGGACCGGCTCAAGCCCCTCGTCGAACAGCATGGCCGGCACCCCCTTTCGTTTTTCTGATCTTTCGCTGATACAGGAGTCCAAGAACCTGCAGGGTGATGATCGGGGTCAGCGCGACCAGCGCGATGACACCGAAGCCGTCGACCAGGATATCCGCGGTGTGCACCTGGTTGGCCGCGCCTTGGGCGAACGCCAGCACGAACGTCGCGGTCATCGGGCCGGAAGCGACCCCGCCCGCGTCAAAAGCCATGCCGACGAAAAGCCGGGGCCCGATATGTGCAAGCAGGAGTGCAGCGGCATACCCGGGCAGCAGGATATGCCAGAGCTGCAGCCGGGGAATCAGGATGCGCAGCATTGACAGGACGACCGATACGCCCACCCCGATCGACAGCGCGGCGTAGACCGCCCGTCCTCGGACCGATCCGCCGGTCACCTCCTCGATCTGACGTGTCAGCACGTGTACCGCGGGCTCCGCGAGAATGGTGAGCAGCCCGAGCGCGAAACCGGTCAGCAGCAGCAGAGCCTTCCCGTCGCGGGCGGCCAGCCGCGAGCCGAGATCGCGTCCGATTTCCATGAATCCGGCGTTGACCCCTGTGAACAGAAGGACGAGTCCGATCCAGGCGAACACAAACCCGCGCGCGGTGCGCAGGAACGGGCGGCGCCGCATCCGGAGGACGAACGGCTGGCAGACGAGGAAAACCAGAAAGATCGGGGTGATCGCCAGCGCGGATTCCCCCAGCTGATGGAGGATTTCCGTCACAAATCCCGGCAGGACCGAAGACGCCGGAGCGGGGAACTCGATGGTACCCGACAGTTTCTCGACCGGCTGGACATAACCGAGTACAAGCGTCGCAAGGATCGCTCCCGCCGATGCGATCGCCACCAGCCCGAAGCTGTCCTGCTCCGATGTCGCGCCGTCTTTGTTCCGCAGCGCGACGCCGAGCGCGAGGGCGAGGATGAACGGGACGGTCATCGCGCCGGTGGTCGCGCCGGACGCGTCAAAGGAGATCGCAAGGTACTCCGGAGAGGCAGCCAGGCAAAGAACGAGGATCAATCCGTACAGGCCCGTGAGGACCCAGCGGAGCGAAACGTTGAACAGGATGCGGACCAGGCCGGCCGCAAGCAGGACGGCGATGCCGACGGAAACCGACAGCACGACGTGCCACTTGCCGATCAATCCCGCGGTCACGAGCGAGATCTGCTGCGCGAGGATATGCAGATCGGGCTCCGCGACCGACACCAGGAATCCGAGGAAAAGTCCGGCGACCGCCACGACCCACAGCCGGTTGGGCCGGATGATCGCAACACCCAGGCGTTGGCCGACGGGGGTGACGCCCTGGTCCACCCCGATAAGGAAAATCGTCAATCCGGCCGTCAGAAAAGCGGCCCCCAGAAAAAACCGGCCGAACTGATGCCGGTCCATCGGGACCGCCGTGAATCCGAGCACTGTGACCAGCAGAACGATCGGCAGTACCGATCCGGTCACTTCCTTCAGTTTGTCAATCCAAATCCGCACGTCGTCCTCCTTCTGCGGGCAACGCCCCTATAAAGGGTACCATACCGGCAGACGCCGGCACAAACCCCGCGCCGGCGCGCCGGCGCATGGCATATAATGGAAGCAATTCCCGAAAGGCGGTATCGGCGCATGGCAAGAACGGTGGAACAGCGACGCAGGACGTGGATCGATTTTCAGGACCTCTCCTCCCCGGTCAACCGGATCGCGCTGGTCCTGTATGACTACGGGCAGCGCCCCTGGCCGTATCCCGACCGCCGAGCGGCTCGCATGGACTGGGCGGTTTCGCTGTACGAACGCCAGCTCGAGACCGCGCAGTGGCTCGACGACGACCGGGTGCCGGCGGTCAATCTGCATACCGGAACCGAGATCTTCGCGGAGGCGTTCGGCTGCCGCGTCGCCTATCCGGGCGACAACATGCCGTATGCGCTCGCCCGGGTGGAGTCGGCCGCGGATGTGGCGAAACTGTCCGTTCCGTCGGTGTTTGACGGCCCGTTGGGAGACATCTTCGACATGACCGACCGGATCCGGGACCGGGTGGGTCCGGACGCGGTACTCCATCTTCCCGACATCCAGAGCCCGTTCGACATCGCGGCGCTCATCTGGAAGAAAGAAGATTTTCTCATCGCGCTCATCGACGAACCGGAAGCGGTCCACGAGCTGGTCGCCATGACCCGGACGCTGCTCACCGCCTTTCTCGACGAGTGGTTCCGCCGGTACGGCACCGCCTACATCGCCCACTACCCCGATTATTACATGGAAGGCGGGATGACCCTGTCCGAGGACGAGATCGGGGCCATCAGCCCGGGATTTTTCCGGACCTACTGCCTCGACTCGCTCAACGCGTTGTCCGACCGCTACGGCGGAATCGGGATCCACAGCTGCGCAAACTCCCGGCACCAGTGGGAGGGATTCCGCGACGTGCGGGGACTCCGCATGCTCAACCTGATCCAGCCTGCGCCGGTCCTGGAGGAAGCGTATGCCTTTTTCGCGGGACAGACCGCGCAGATGCATTCCTTCTTCGGGGAACTGCGCCACGCCCCGGATTGGGCGGGGCCCGGTCCGGACGCGCACGTGGTGCTGATGGAGTCCGCTTCGGACCGGGATTCCGCCCTGCGCGCGCTCGAACGCATGCGCCGTCCGGGAGCGCGGCGGTGATCCCCGGACCGGACGGGTCCCGATACCCGCTGATCCGCCTTCCGCTCCACTCGTACCACAATGTCCGCGATATCGGGGGATATGCCGGGACGGACGGGCGCGCGGTCCGGTTCGGACGTTTTTTCCGAGCCTCCGAGCCCGTCGGGATCAATCCGGAGGACATCCGGACGTTGATCGACTTTCCCGTCCGCACGTTTGTCGATCTCCGGACCGAACTCGAGGTCCGGACGCGGCCGAGCGTGTTTCAGGACCTCCCCGGAGTCCGGTACCGCAACTTTTCCCTCCTCAAGCCCTTGCCGGGATCGGATAAGGGCGCCGAGGACCTGTTCCTTGACCTGTCATCCTTCTCGCTGGGCGAAGTCTACATCCACATGCTTGAAACCGCCGGCGACGAGATCGCGGGCGTTCTGGCAGCCATGGCGGACGAAACCGAAGGAGCCTGCCTGTACCACTGCACTCACGGCAAGGACCGTACCGGACTCATCACGATGCTGCTGTACCGGCTCGCCGGGGTGGCGGACGAAGACATCGTCGCCAGCTACCAGGTAAGCTTCTCCTACCTGCATCCGCTGGTCGATCCGCTGATCGCGGTTTCCGTGGAGGGCAGCCGTCATCTGCTGCGCAGCGACGCGGAGAACATGGAGATGCTGCTGCACCATTTTGACGCGACACGTCCGGGCATCCTTCCCTATCTGCACGAGATCGGACTGGATGACCGCCGGATCCGCATCCTGCGCGAGCGGCTGCTTTTCGACTGAAACCGACGGTTGTAGCACCGGCTGTCCTTGACATGCGCGGTCAACCGCTGACCGTTGTCAGCCTCCGGCGGGCGGTGTCAAGTCATGGCATGAAACCCGGAGCCCCCACGCTCTCGTATGCCGCGCGATGGAGGCCGGCGTAGTATCCGTTCATTTCAAGCAGTTCTTCGTGCGTCCCCTGCTCCACCAGCCGGGCATGATCCATGACGAAGATCCGGTCGCATTTGCGGATGGTCGACAGCCGGTGCGCGATGATGATGGTCGTCCGCCCCGCGGACACGTTGGCGATCGATTCCTGAATGCGCTGCTCGGTCTCGGTGTCGATGTTCGCGGTGGCTTCGTCCAGGATGAACAACGCCGGATCGTGTGCGATGGCGCGGGCGAAGGAGAGCAGCTGGCGCTGGCCGGCCGAGAAAGTGCTGCCCCGCTCGGTCACCGGTTCCAGCATCCCGTTCGGCAGCCGGTCGATGAAGTTGTCCGCACGCGCGAGCGACAGCGCTTCGGCGACCTCGTCGTCCGTGATCTCGCGGTCGTTGAGCCGGATGTTTTCCGAGATGGTCCCCGAGAACAGGAACACGTCCTGCAGCACGACCGCGATCCACTTGCGCAGGTCGGACAGCCGGATCTCCCGGATGTCCTTTCCGTCCAGGAGGATCTCGCCCTGCTGGATCTCATAGAACCGCGCCATGAGCGATATGATGGTCGTCTTGCCCGCGCCGGTCGCACCGACGAACGCCGCGCTCATCCCGGGTTCGATCGAGAAGGACACGTCCTTGAGAACCCAGTCCTCGTTGTTGTAGGCGAACCAGACATTGCGGAACTCCACCCGGCCGTTGGGGCGTTCGATCGGATCGCCCGCCTCCATCGTTTCCTGCCCGGGCTTGTCGTCCAGCAGCTCGAAGATGCGCTCGACCGAAACGGTGGCGGACTGGACGGTGCTGTACTGCTCGGACAGATCGTTGATCGGTTCGAAAAACTGCTTGATGTAGTTGGTGAATGCGAAGAGGACGCCGACCTGCAATGCGTTGTCCGCGATGCGGCCGACCGCAAACCAGACGACGAGCGCGATCGCCATGGAGTTGATGATCTCCATGACAGGGCGCAGCAGGCTGTTCATGCGGATCTGCGTGAGGGTCGCCTTGAAATAGGCGTTGTTGAGGACGTCGAATTCCTTCATCTTCTGGGCTTCGCGCCGGAACAGCTGCACAAGCCGCATGCCGGAGATGTTTTCCGCGAAGAATCCGTTGATGGATCCGATCAGCCGCTTGACCACCACGAAGTTCTTGCGGAGTTTCCCGCGCACGAACATCGTCACGCCCGCGATGGCCGGAACCGCCACGAACGAGATGAGCGCAAGCCTCCAGTTCATCAGGAGCATCGTGATCGTGATGCCGATGAGTAGGAACACGTCCTTGAACAGGTTGACCATGAAGTCCGCGAACAGCTCGTTGAGCGTTTCGACATCGTTGGTTGCACGGGTGATGAGCCGTCCGGACGAGAAGTGGTCCAGCTTGCGCATGGGCATGTGAAGGATGTGCCGGAACACATCGCGCCGGATGTTCATGAGGATGCTCTGGCCCATCCGGTTCACCATGAACGCCTGTCCGATATTGGTGAGCGAACCCACCGTAACGATCGCCAGGTACGCCATGCCGAACCAGAACACCGAGTACCAGCCGGAGTCCGGCCGGCCGCTCAGCAGGAAATCGTCGATCACGATCGAGAGGATGTACGGTTTGGCCAGCTCTGAAGCGTTAACGATGAGCACCAGGAGGCAGCTCGTGATGAGCGCCGGAAGCTGCGGGATGATATACGGCTTGAGCCGGAACAATGTGCGGACTTTCTTCTTCCCTTTCGCCTTGCCCGGGTTCCGGCCTTTGCCGGCCCCGACGCCTTCCGAACCGCCCATGCCGGAGAGGACGGTGTCTTCGCGCAGGTTCTTTTCCAGCAATATGCGCTCCCGTTCCCGCGCGGCCGCCTTGTCGTTCCGTCGGGTGTCTGTCGTCGTGTTGTTTCGTCCCGCCATCAGGATTCCCCCTCTCCGCTGTCCGCCTGGCTGGCTGCCGTCTGGGCGTAGAAGCCCCCTGCCGCGACCAGTTCGGCATGCGTGCCCCGCTCGACGATGCGGCCTGTATCGAGGACGATGATCTCGTCGCAGGCCATCACCGCGCTGATGCGGTGGGAGATGATGATGGAGGACTGCCGGTTGCGCTTGCGCTGATGCAGGTTTTCCAGGATGGACTCCTCGGTCCGGGTGTCGACCGCGGACAGCGCGTCGTCCAGAACGAGCAGCGGTGTATCGCGGATGAGGGAGCGCGCGATCGCGATCCGCTGTTTCTGGCCACCGGACAGGCTCATGCCGCGCTCCCCGACCTGGGTCAGATACCCGTCCGGGAATTCACGGATGTTCCCGTCGACGCAGGCAAGGCGCGCGGCTTCCTCGATCTGCTCCTGGGTGTAGGCGTCATCGAAAAACCGGATGTTGTCCGCGATGGTCGCGGAGAACAGAAAATTGTCCTGCGGGACACTGGCGATCGCGTTCCGAAGGTCGGCGAGCCGGAACCGGTTGATGTCCCAGCCGCCGAAACGGATGGCGCCGTCCGGGGCGTTGTACATTTTGGACAGCAGCAGCGCGAGGGTGGTCTTGCCGCTGCCGGTCCTCCCGACGATCCCGAGCGACCGGCCGGGCTCAAGCCGCAGGTCGATGCCGGCAAGCGCCGGAAGTGTGGTTCCGGGATAAAAAAACGTCAGGTTGGATATCTCGAGCCCTTCGGACATTGCGGACGCGGGTGCGTCCCCGGTGCCGTCGACGACCGCGGGCGGAATCTCGAGAATGCCGTTGTACCGTTTGAGCGACGCCAGGCCGCGCTGGACGATCGTGATGATGCGGGCGATGGACTGGATCGGCATGACGATCAGGGTCAGGTACCCGTTGAACGCGACAAAGTCCCCCACGGAGATCTCGCCGCTTCTCACGAGCCCCCCGCCGTAAATGAGGCTGATCGTGAAGCTGATGCCGAACAGAAGCAGAACGATCGGGCGCATCGAGGCGGACACCTTGACCATGTCGAGGTTGACCTTGCGGGAACGTCGGTTGAGGGTCTCGAACCGCTCGGCTTCCTCCTCCTCCTGAACGTACGCCTTGATGACACGGATGCCCGAGATGTCCTCCTGGACCCGGTCCGATACCGCGGCGAACGTCTCCTGGACGCGGCGGAACCGGCGTTGGACCTGCCTCCCCATCACCACGACCAGTACGACGACCACCGGGATCGGAATCAGTGCGAACAGTGTCAGCCGGGGATGGACTCCGCCGGACATCCCGGCGATCGAGAGCACGGAGGTCGTGATGCCGGACACGCCGAGCGCAAGACTGGGACCGAACGTCATGCGGATGGCGTTGATGTCGTTGATGGCGTAGGCCATCAGATCGCCGGTCTTCTGGTGGTTGAAGAATTGCGGCGGCTGCGACTGGAGATGCGCAAACAGGCGTTTGCGCAGATAGCTTTCCATGTTGCGCGAATTGCCCATGATGATGTAGCGCCAGATGAAGCGGGTCACCAGCGTCATGACTGCGACCAGTATGAGGAAGAACAGCCGGTTGCGCACAAGGCCGCGGTCGATCGGCACGACCTTGAGCGTGTCGATGATGTCGCCCAGGATGCGGGGCTGCAGCGTGTTGATGTACGAGCTGGCGACAAGGAAGAGGAGTCCGGGCAGGTACATCCATCCGTACTTGCGGAAAAAGTCCTTCAGTTGTCCCATGGCTCAGGCTCCCGTCGCGAAGGCGGCTGTCAATTCCATTGGAGGAGGGTTCGTCAGCGCGGCGGTATTGGGCGTGGACTCGATCCGGATCGGGACCGCTTCCGGACCGGGCCGGAAAAAGACCTTGCGGTGCGCGACGTTGAGGATCGAACGCAGATCGACAAGGAATGCGCCGTCCGGGGTCCAGGCGCCGGTGGCCAGGACGGGGAAGGCGTGTCCCGCATACTCGAAACGGTTTTCCGCCGGAACGCCGTCCATTCCCAGCACCAGACGACCGGTCACGCCGCTTTCCACATACTCGAGAACCGCGCCGCCGTCATTGAACCGGACGACGGACGAGGAGACGCCCGCTCCGCCGGAACCGCGCCGGAGCGAGAAGCTGAAGCCGTTGGCCGGCCACGCGAGCCGCCGTCCGCCGAACGCGGCTTCCGCGGCCGGGTCGCGGCGCGCGGGTGTCCAGTCGAGGTGCAGACCCGCCAGGCGGGTCCGGAGCCGGCTTGCGGCCTCCGGGTCTTCCGGAAGCGGCCCGTCCGACATCGCGGACAGCACGATGTCCCAGAATCCCTCGGTGATGCCCGCGGTGTCCCACGAAGAGGAGGTGATCGCGGCGACCGCGTCCCTGCCCGGCATCACGATGCCGAACTGGCCGTTCGCACCGGCGAACCGGTAGACGTCGGGAGGAATGCAGCGCCAGATCTGGTAGCCGTATCCGCTCGTGTGGTCCCCGTCCGCCGCGGGATGGTTCGCCGTGGACACCTGCCAGGAGGACGCCTCGTCGATCCACGCTTCCGGGATGAGCTGCCGGCCGTCGTGGCGGCCTTTCTGCAGATAAAGCTGCGCCATGCGCGCGATGTCGATCGTACGGATGTACAGGCCCCCGCCGCCGTTCTCGATGCCGCGCGGGCATGTGAGGCAGAACACCTCCCCGAAGCCCAGCGGATCGAGGACCCGCGGACGCAGGTAGTCCAGCAGGTTCATGCCGGTCTTTTTGAAGACAAGGGCCGTGAGCATGTAGGAGCCCATCGAGTTGTAGAGGTAATGCGTCCCGGGCTCGTGCGGGACCGGATGCGCCAGGAAAGCCCTGGCGTAGTTGTCGTCGCCGTTCGGCGCGGGCTCGGTCTCGTGCCCGCAGGTCATGGTGAGGAGATGCCAAAGGTCCATCCGGAGGAGGTTTGGGGACGGATTCGCGGGCATGTCCTCGGGAAACAGATCCGCGACGCGGTCGTGGAGCCCGATCCGTCCCTCGTGGATCATCAGCCCGATCGCGGTGGATGTGAAGCTTTTGGTCAGGGAGTGCGCGGCGTGCACGCATTCCGCGGAATAGGGCGACCACCAGCCGGCAGCGGCGAGGCGTCCGTGGCGGATGATCATGAGGCTGTTGACTTCGAGACGGCGGTCGCGGACATGGTCGAGATAGCGCTCGATGGCCGCGCTTGGTATGCCCAGGGACTCCGGGCTCGCTGCGGGGAACGTCATGGCTGCAGACATGGAGATACCTTCCTGACGCGTTTATTTTTGAACATCCCCATTATACATCACGAAAGCGGGGTCACTCTCTGGTCCCGGCGTGTATAATCGAACTCGTCATGCGCCGGCCTGCGCACACCGCCGGCCCGATTACGGAGGAAACCGATGTGACTGCCCCCACGCGGAACGCCGCAACCGTCCCGATGACCGCCCCGGATGCGCGGGCGCTTGTCCGAAGCCGCCGGCTGTTCCAGATTCTGACGTTCTTTTTCTGGTACTCCCTGTACGTGTACTCCCCTTATCTCGCAACCTACGGCGAGGGCATGGGGATCCCGGACGGCTTCCTGGGCGTCATCCTCGGATCCTACGGATTCACCCAGCTGGTGCTCCGGCTCCCGATCGGCGTCGGCTCGGACCGGATCCGCAAGCGCAAGCCGTTTGTGGTCGCGGGGTGTCTCCTCGGCTTCGCAAGCGCGCTCGGCATGGGCCTTTTCGCAAGCGACTGGGGATATCTCGTCTTCCGCGCGCTGTCCGGCGTCGGTGCGTCGTGCTGGGTGGTCTACACCGTCCTGTATGCGAGCTACTTCGACAGCCGGGACGCCGCCAAAGTCATGGGTTCGATCTCGCTGTTCAACAACGCGGGCATCCTCGCCGCCATCCTGACCGGGATGCTGCTCGCGCAGTTCGCCGGGGAGCGCGCGACCTTTTTCGTCGCCGCCGCGGGCGGACTGGTCGCGTTGTATTTCAGCCTGCGCGTGACCGAGACGGTTCCGGGCTCCGTCCGTCCGATCCGGCCGCGCGATATCCTGGCCGTGCTCCGCGACCGCAACCTTCTCGTCGTCTCGATCCTGGCCGCGATCGGCCAGATCATGGTCTTCGGCACGATCTACGGATTCACACCCGCATTCGCCCAGGAAAAGCTGGGAGCCGCCAAATGGGAACTCGGACTGTTGACCGCGGTGTCGACCGCCGCGACGGTCGGGGCGTCCTATATGGTCTCGCGTTATGCCCAGATCCTCAAACCCCGCCGGACGATCATGCTGTCGATGATCGTCGTCGGCGTCGCCTGCCTGCTGGTTCCGTTCTGCCCCACGATCGGGTGGTTGTACGTGGTCCAGATCATTGCAGGCTTCGGGCGGAGCGTCACGATGACGATGTGCATGGGCCAGAGCATCCTGACCGTGCCGGACGAGCACCGCTCCACCGCGATGGGCACCTTCCAGGCGGTGTACGCCATCGGCATCGTCCTCGGTCCGACGATCATCGGATTCATCGGGCAGGCCGCGGGCCGCGAACGGGGATTCCTCGTCGTCGGGCTGATCGGCCTGGCCGGCTCGCTGCTCGGGCTGCTGCTTCCCTCGCCGGGTTCCGCGCGTTCCCTGCGGAAAGGGGCGTGACGGCATGACGAACGCATCCGTACCGGGAACCGAATTTATGCCGCCGCGCGCCGTGCTGTTCGACTGCGACGGGGTGCTGGTGGACTCCGAAGCCCCGCTCGCGCGCATCGCAGCGCTTGCGCTGCACGACTTCGGGATTCCGGCGGAACCGGAAAACTTCGCGCCTTTCATCGGGATGGGCGAAGACGCCTATATCGGGGGTGTGTCGCAGCGGTACGGCTTCGCGTATTCACTGGACATGAAAAAGCACGTGTACGACAAGTACATTGAACTGTGCGGGGAGATGGTCCGGCCGATGCCCGGCGCCGTGGAGCTTCTCCGGACCCTGCGGGCCGCGGGGGTCCGGATCGCCATGGCGACCAGTGCGGACCGTGTCAAAGCGGGCGCAAATCTGCGGGTGCTCGGAATGGATGAGACCGGATTCGACGCGGTCGTCACCGGAGACGATGTCGAGCGCAAGAAACCTTTCCCGGACATCTACCTCATCGCGGCGGCGCGCTGCGGCGCGGAGCCGGCGGATGCCTGGGTCGTCGAGGACGCCGAAAGCGGCGTTCAGGCGGGTAAGGCCGCGGGCATGCGGGTGGCCGGACTGACCTCCGCGCTTCCCGCCGGCCGGTTGCTGGCGGCCGGTGCGGACGCTGTCATCGCGGGGTTGGACGAGTTGTCCGGCCTCCTGGGGTTGTGACCATGCCGGGGACGGACAGCAGGCGCAGCGCCTCCATCCTTGAACCCTCCCTCCTCGTGCTGGACGGGACGCACCGCGGCGGCGATCAGGAGTGGTATGCGGACGAGTGGCACCGGCGCGCGGGATGCGGTCCAACCACCGCCAGCACCCTGACCTACTACCTCGCCCAGCGGGACCCGGCGAAACGGCCGTTGTGGCCGACGGCGGACCGCCGCACCCGGGAGGATTTCCTGGGTCTGATGGATCTGGTCTGGGAGTATGTCACACCGGGGATGCGAGGGCTCAACCGGTCCTGCATGTTCACCGGCGGCATGGAGCGTCTGGCCTCTGACCGTTCGGTGCCGCTGACTGCGCATGTGCTCGAAATCCCGGAATCCCTGGGAGCGCGCAAAGGGTACGCGCATTTCCTGTCCTTCCTCCGGCGCGGGCTCGAGGCGGACTGTCCGGTCGCGTTCCTCAACCTCAGCAACGGCCGGACCGAGCGGCTTCACAGCTGGCACTGGATCACGGTGATCGCAGCCGCGTGGGATGACAACGATCCCGAGGCAGGACTCACCGCGACCGTCCTGGACGAGGCGCACTCGTTCGACATCGACATGAAATGCTGGTACGACACGTCACTTCTGGGCGGTGCGCTGGTCTGGTTCACCTGACACCCCGCCACGGACGGACCGGACCGACGAGGACTCACGCGGATTTTTCGATCCGCCGGTTCCGGATGTACAGCAGGATGTCCGTAAACACCATCAAGGCGTTCAGGATGTAGAACCAGCTGACGTAGTCAAAGCCGGCGGCAATCTTGTATACCAGACCGGACAGATAACCGGTAAAGATCAGGACGAGAAAAAAAACGCTTTTCCCTTTGGTGGTGCGGGACGTGTACGACTTCCACACGGAAATCGGCCAGGAAGCCCCGAAACAGAGCAGCATCACCATCTCAAAGATCCGCATGGGCTGTAATCCTTCCTTCCCACGGCTTCACAGTTTCGGAACGATCTCGTCACGCATGGCGTCGAGGATCGGAAACGCGTCTTCCGCGTGGTTGTTCATGGAGATGACGGCGCGACGGTCCGGGAGCACATGGGAGAACTGCCCCAGCAGCCCGTCCGCGCGGTAGGACTCCGGGATCGGGTTCATCCACAGCTGGAAGCCGTATCCGCACCGCCATACGCTTTCGTCCGGGGTGTCGATATGGCGGCTTGACGCCTCCCGGATCCACTTCTCCGACACCAGCCTCCGGCCGTTCCACTCGCCGTTCTGCAGGTAGAGCAGCCCGAGCCGGGCCATGTCCGCCGTTCGGAGCCACATGCCGGAGGCTCCGAACGTGTGTCCCATGGGGCAGTGCTCCCACACCGGTCGGGGGATGCCCATCGGCTTCAGCAGCCGGTCCTCCGCGTAGTCCGCAAGGGTCATGCCGACCGCCCTTTCCAGCATGACGCCGGCCAGATAGGTGTCGCCGTTGGAATAGGTGAACCGGGTTCCGGGAGGGGTAAGGATCGGCTTGGAGAGGAGATACCGGACCCAGTCGTGTTCCGCGAGACGCTCCCGGTCGCCTCCCATGAGCAGCGGAACGTCACGGCCGGAAGACATGGTCAGCAGGTGGCGAAGCCGCAGGTCGTCCGCCATGGGGTATCCCCCCGCGGGCATCTCGTCCGCGAACCAGTCGGTGACGCGGTCCTCCAGCGACAGCCGTCCTTCGTCGATCGCGACGCCGATCGCGGTCGCGGTGAAGCTTTTTGTATGGGAATAGATCAGGTGGGGGACATCGGGCGTCCACCGGTGCTCGGCAATCCGTTCGCCGTCCTGGAAGACCATGATGCTGTCCACCGGAAGATTCCGTTCCTGCACCCGGCGGATGTATCCGTCCAGCAGCCGTCCGTTAACCATTTCTTCCCTCCCCGCCGGCTTGTCCGGCAACGTCGCATCCTCGTCTCCCGAATATTATACACACGGACAGGCGGCCCCGATTCCATGGACAAACTTAGTTGTTCAAACTATACTCAATGCATCTGACAGGAACGAGGACGATCATGAACTTCCAGTATATCCTGAGC
>JAGOFF010000038.1 GCA_017997315.1 Clostridia bacterium | reverse complement strand
TCCGCCAGTCCCGCGCTGTGGGCCGGCATCTGTCTCGAATCCGCCCCTGCGCTGCTCCCCCTGCTGGACGATTTCACCGAGGTGCTGGGACGGTTCCGCACCGCGATCGCCGCCCGGGACGCCGATGCGCTGAACGCGTTGTTCCTGCGAGGGGCCGACTACCGCGCCGGACTGCCGCCCGACGGACACGGCGCGCTGGATGCGTTCGCCACCCTGCGGGTCCAGATCCCGGACCGCCCCGGCGCATTGGCCGGCGTGGCGGCGCTGCTCGGCGAACGGGGCATCAGCATCCGCAATATGGACATCACCAATGCGCGGTCGTATGAGAGCGGCGTACTGCGCGTCCTGCTGCATGACAGCCACCAGCTCGAGAGTGCGGTGGAGACGCTGACGGAGGCCGGCTATGTCTGTGAACGCTGACACGCGCGCCTGCAGAAAACACCGGTACGGACTGGTGGGACATCCGCTGGCCCACAGCCTTTCCCCGTTCATCCACGGGGAGATCATGGAAGCGCTGGGGATCCAGGGGACCTATGAGCTGATCGACATCCCGCCCGAGGATCTGGACACGCTGCTGCCGCGCGTCCTGGACCAGCTGGACGGTTTCAACATCACGATCCCGCACAAGGAGAAGGTCATCGCGCATCTGACGGGGTGCCATCCGTCCGCGGCGCGGTACGGCGCGGTCAACACGGTTTTCCGGCGGACGGGATACAATACGGACGGCACGGGCTTTCTGTCCTCCGCCCCCCCGCTGGCGGGGAAGGACATCCTTCTCCTCGGAGCGGGCGGCGTATCGCGCACCATGGGATTCGAAGCGGCCTACGCCGGTGCGGCCTCCATCCGCATCCTGTCTCCCGGGCTGGACAAAGCCCGCCGTCTGGCTGCGGATATCCGGACGAAGACCGGCATCCGGGACATCTCGGTCGTCGATCCGGGCGATGCGGCGGAACTCCGCGCGGAGGTGATCCTCAACGGATCCCCGCTCGGGATGTGGCCGCGGATCCGGGGCGTCCCGATTTCACACGAGACCGCGTGCGCGGCGGAACATGTCTTTGACAGTGTCTACAATCCCCCCGCGACCCGGCTCCTCCTGCACGCCCGAACCGGCGGCGCGCAGGCCCGGAGCGGACTCGCGATGCTGTTCGGACAGGCGGTCGAGGCGCAGCGGATCTGGAATCCCGGCGCCGCGTGGGAAGATCCCGACGTCCTCGCGCGGCTTGCGCGGATCCCGGCGAGGCTCTCGCGCGAACTCGTACGGAGGGATGCCGTAAAATATGTCTTCACCGGATTCATGGGGAGCGGGAAAAGCACGGTGGGACGTCTGGTCGCGGAACGGATCGGGATTCCGTTCCTGGATCTGGACGACCGGATCTGCGCCGCTGCGGGCCGGAGCATCCCGGCCATTTTCGCGCAGGACGGAGAGGCGGTGTTCCGGCAGCTGGAGGCGGGCATCCTGGATGAAACACTCCGGGAGCCCGGTTCCGCGGTGGTCGCGACCGGCGGCGGCGCGCTGCTGCAGCCGGACGCCATGCGGATCGTCGACGCCTCCCCCGCGCTGGTCGTGCTGCTCGACACCCTGCTGGAGAGGATCCTGACCCGGGTCGGACGGCACTCCGGCCGTCCCCTGATGGACGGGGACGCGCTGGAAAAGGCGGAACGCCTGTACCGCGACCGCATGCCGGAGTACCGCGCGTGCGCGGATCTTGTCATGGAAAACAACGGACCGGAAAACGCCGCGCGCGTCGCCGCGAGAACCGCGGAAGCGCTCGGATTCGGAGAGGAAGGGATGAACCGATGATCCTTGTGTTGAAAAGAGGGACCAGCCGCGACAAAGTGGAGGAACTGCGCTCCTGGATCGAGTCATCGTACGGGGTGACCGCCGCGCCGATGTTCGGGAGCGACACCACCATCATCGGCCTGATCGGGGATACGACCGCGATCGAACTGCCCGTGCTGGAAATGCAGGATGCGGTCGAGCGGGTCATGAAGGTGTCCGAGCCGTTCAAACGGGCGAACCGCAAGTTCCATCCGGACGACAGCATCCTGCGGATCGGCGGCCTTGAGATCGGGAGCCGGAAAATCTGCGTCGTCGCAGGACCGTGTTCGGTCGAAGGGGAGGAACAGGTCTGCGGCATCGCGGCGGAGGTCGCGCACGCGGGCGCCGTGATGCTCCGCGGCGGGGCGTTCAAGCCGCGCACTTCGCCGTATGCGTTCCAGGGTCTCCGCGTCGAGGGGCTGATGTACATGAAAAAGGCGCATGCCGCTTCCGGACTCCCGGTCGTATCCGAGATCACCAACCCGTCCCAGATCGAGCTGTTCAACGAGTTTGTCGACGTGGTCCAGGTCGGGGCGCGCAACATGCAGAATTTTGAGCTGCTCAAGGAACTGGGCCACATGCGCAAGCCGATCCTGCTCAAACGGGGATTCTCCAACACCGTCGAGGAACTCCTGATGTCCGCGGAATACATCATGAACGGCGGGAACTCCGATGTCATCCTGTGCGAACGCGGGATCCGCACGTTCGAGACCAGCACCCGAAACACCCTGGACATCAGTGCGGTTCCGGTCATCAAGAGACTCTCGCACCTGCCGGTGTTCGTCGATCCGAGCCATGCGGGGGGAGCGGCCTGGCTGGTCGAGCCGCTGTCGATGGCGGCCGTCGCCGCCGGGGCGGACGGACTGGTCATCGAGGTGCACAACGATCCGAAGCACGCGCTGTCCGACGGGCAGCAATCGCTGACGCCCGCACAATTCGCGGGACTGATGGAACGGCTGCGCCCGGTCGCGGCGGCGGTGGGACGTACGATCTGACAACGATCCACGGACGGACGGGAGGGGCAGCATGAGCACGATACCGGTCAATATCCCCGGCGCCGCTTATCCGGTACGGATCGAGCGGGGAATCCTGGATCGCGCCGGCACCGAGATCGCCGGGCGGATCCAGGGACGTACGGCGTTTGTCGTAACCGACACCCATGTCGCGCCGCTTTATCTGGAACGGGTGGAAGGATCGCTTCGCGCCGCCGGATTTGACGTCGTTTCCCATGCGGTTCCCGCGGGCGAGGCCAGCAAATCCCTCCAGGAGCTGTCCGGCCTGTACGAACGCTTCCTGGACGCGGGGATCACGCGCACCGACGTCGTCGTATGCCTTGGCGGGGGCGTCCCCGGCGATCTCGGGGGCTTTGCCGCCGCGACCTGGATGCGGGGGGTTCCGGTGGTTCAGATACCGACCACGCTCCTGGCGCAGGTCGATTCCTCCCTCGGAGGCAAGACCGGCATCGATCTCGCGCGGGGAAAGAACCTGGTCGGCGCCTTCCATCAGCCGACGGTCGTACTGACGGATCCCGACGTGCTGTCGACCCTGCCGCCGCGTGTCCTGGCGGACGGGATGGCCGAAGTGGTCAAGCACGGGGCGATCCTGGACCCGGAATTGTTTGACTGGTGCGTCGGTGGCGGACCGGCCGGAACCGACCCGGATCGGGACATGGCCTGGGCGGTCGCCCGCAATGTCGCCATCAAGGCGGGGGTGGTATCGCTCGACACCCGGGAGTCCAACGAACGCATGATCCTCAATTTCGGGCACACCATCGGGCATGCGGTGGAAAAGGTCACCCGTTACAGTGTCTATACACACGGGGAAAGCGTCGCTGTCGGCATGGCCGCCGCCGCCCGGCTCGGCGTCCGGCTGGGGATCACTCCCGCGACGCTGTCCGCGGCTCTGCCGCCTGTACTGGCATCGCTCGGACTGCCGGCGCACGCGCCGGAACTGCCGGGCGGCCAGGTCGCCGAAGCGATTCTGTCCGACAAGAAGAACCGCTCGGGCACCCTGCATTTCATCCTGCTGGAGGCCATCGGCCGCGCAAGGATCGTTCCGATCCCCGCGGAAGAGGCCGTCCGCCTGGTCGAGGAGGTATGGGACCATGGCTGAGGGGAATGGAATCCTCGCAGCGCGTCCCTCCCGGCTGCGCGTCGCGCCGGGGCTGCTGCACGGGCGCCTGACGCCGCCGCCGTCCAAAAGCTGTGCACACCGCGCGCTGATCTGCGCCGCCCTGGCCGGACGGGACATGTCGGGCAGGGAATCGGTCATCCGCGGACTGGGAGAGCCCTCCGACGACATCCTCGTCACCCAGGCCTGCCTGTTCGCGCTGCTGGACGGGGACGGAACACTTGACTGCGGCGAGTCGGGAACCACCCTGCGCCTGCTGGTGCCGGTCGCGGCGGCGCTCGGCAGGCCGGTCACCTTCACCGGGCGCGGGCGGTTGCCGCAGCGTCCGCTCAAGGAATACGAGGAGGCGTTCCGCGGACACGGCACGACCCTGCGTTTCGCCGGGGAGGCTTCGCTTCCCGTCTCGCTGCGCGGCCGCCTCGCCCCGGGCCGCTTCGAACTGCCGGGGCATGTGAGTTCGCAATACGTGTCGGGCCTGCTGCTCGCCTTGCCGCTGCTTGCCGGCGATTCCGACATTGTCTTGACATCCGCGCTCCAGTCCGCGCCCTATGTCGACCTGACGCGGGAGATCATGGCCCGTTTCGGGGTCGAAGCGGAACCGTTGCCTCCCGATCCCGACCGCCATCCGTTCGGGGGATTCCATGTTCCCGGAGGACAGCGCTACCGCCCGGCGGATTACCATGTGGAGACGGATTACTCCCAGGCCGCGTTCTGGCTGGCCGCCAACTACCTTGGCAGCGCGGTGGAACTGCCCGGCCTGCCGGAGCGGACGTCACAGGGGGACCGCGCGATCGTCGGGCTGCTCGGTCGTCTGGCGGCAATGGATCGTGAACCGGACCACAGATTGGAGATCGATGCGTCGCAGATTCCGGACCTGGTGCCGATCCTCGCGGTCGCGGCGGCTTTCACCCCGGGCACGACGCGGATCGTCAACGCCGCCCGGCTGCGGCTCAAGGAAAGCGACCGGCTTGCTTCCGTCGCGGACAGCCTGACGGCCATCGGCGCGGACATCCGCGTGACCGGGGACGGACTCGAGATCCGGGGGGAGACCGTACTCCGCGGCGGCGAAACGGATTCCCGCAACGACCACCGCATCGCCATGGCGATGGCCATAGCGGCGACGAGGACGCAGACCGGCGTCGTGATCCGCGACCCATGGTGCGTGGACAAATCCTATCCCCGCTTCTTTGACGACCTGCTGACCGTGGGAGGTGTTGTCACATGAGTTCGATCTGGGGAACTTCCATCCGTGTATCTGTTTTCGGCGAGTCGCACGGTCCCGGGATCGGCGTGGTCGTCGACGGATTCCCTGCCGGCATCCCGCTGGATCTGGAGTGTGCGGCGGAATTCATGAAGCGCCGGGCGCCCGGCCGTACACCCTGGTCGACCGCGCGCCGGGAAGAGGATCTCCCGGAGATCCTGTCCGGGATCTACCGCGGAACCACCACCGGATCGCCGATCGCGGCGATGATCCGCAACACGGATGTCCGCCCGGGGGACTACGCGCCGCACGAAACCCTGCCCCGCCCCGGACACGCGGATTATGCCGCCCGGCTGCGGTATGACGGCTTCAACGATCCGCGCGGAGGGGGGCACTTCTCCGGCCGCCTGACCGCGCCGCTGACGTTCGCTGGGGCGTTGTGCCTGCAGTGGCTGTCGCGGGAGGGCATCCGGGTCTACGCGCATGCGGCGCGGATCGCCGGAGTCGAGGATGCGCCGGTCGATCCGGCGGATCCGGACGAAACCGCGCTGGCGGCGGTTGCCGGCAAACGGATGCCCGTCCTTTCGGACGCGGCCGGCGAAGCGATGGCGCGCGCGGTGGAGCAGGCGAGGATGGACACCGATTCGGTCGGCGGGATCGTGGAAGGGGTTGTGCTCGGGATGCCGGCCGGCCTCGGCGATCCGATGTTTCTCGGACTGGAGGCCCGATTCGCCTCCCTGCTGTTTTCCATTCCCGCGGTCAAGGGCGTCGGGTTCGGGGACGCATTCGCGGTCGCGGACGCGCGCGGATCCTCCAACAACGACTGTCCCGGGATGGAGGAAGGCGCGGTCCGGATGCGCACCAACCACGCGGGGGGGATCGACGGCGGCATCGCGAACGGCATGCCGGTGGTTTTTCGTGTGGCGTTCAAGCCGACGCCGTCCATCGGCCGGCGCCAGGACACCGTAGACCTGGAACGGCGGGAAGACGCGGAAATCACGATCGCCGGGCGTCACGACCCCTGCATCGTCCCCCGTGCCGTCCCGGTGGTGGAGGCCTGTGCGGCGCTGGTCGTCGCGGACGTGCTGAAAGGAGCCTGAACCCATGGATGACAACCCGCCGCGCCTGCTGCTGCTCAACGGCCCCAACCTCAACATGCTGGGCCGCCGCGACAAAAGCCAGTACGGATCCTTTACACTGTCCGACGCGGAGTCCGCGGCCCGGGAGACCGCAAAGGAACTCGGTTACGGGCTGGACGCCTTCCAGTCCAATCATGAAGGCGCGCTGGTCGAAGCGATCCAGCAGGCGATGGGTGTGTACAGCGGCATCGTGATCAACGCGGGCGCGTTCACCCATTACAGCTACGCGCTGCACGACGCCATCGAACTGTGCGGCCTGCCCGTCGTCGAGGTGCACATCTCGGACATCCACCGGCGCGAGGCCTGGCGGCACGTTTCGGTCATCCTGCCGGCCTGCATCGGGCAGATCGCGGGTCTGGGTCTGGACAGCTACACCGAAGGAGTCCGGCGGGTGTGCGCCCGGATTGCGGAAACGGAGCAAGGAAGGGAAACCCTATGAGTCCCATGACGCTGGAGGAAGCCCGCGCGGCGCTGGACCGGATCGATGCGGAGCTGGTCGGGGTGCTGCTCGACCGGATGCGCGTATCCGGGGAAATCGCCGGGATCAAGTCCGGGACCGGTCAGCCGGTGTATTCCGGGGACCGCGAAGACGCCATCCTGGACAGGGTCTACGCACAGGCCGCCGCCGGACTGCTGCCCGATGAGCGCCGGGAGCCCGCGATGCATCTGCGGTCGCTCATGCGCCACGTCATGCAGTTGTCCCGGGAATACCAGTACGACATCCTGATGCCGGGGACGGCGGACTGGCCGATCGGTCGGCTGATCGGAGAAGCCCCGGCCTCCCTGCCGGCGGTCCGCACGGTGGCGGTGCAGGGCGGACCCGGATCCTACCAGTCCATGGCCGCCTCACAGCTGTTTCCCGACGCGGAGCAGACGATGACCGGGACGTTCGCCGAGTCCTGCTCCATGGTGCAGGACGGGCGTTCCGACCTTGCGGTACTCCCGCTCGAAAACACCACCGCCGGCACCGTGGACGCGGTGTACGACCTGCTTCTGCGCAACGAACTGTACATCGTCGCGTCGGTGTCGCTTCCCATCGTCAATTGCGTCATGGCGCCGCCGGGTGCCAGGATCCAGGATATCCGCACGGTTGTTTCGCACCCGCAGGCCTTGGCGCAGTGCGCCGAGACCATCCGCAGCCGCGGATGGGAGTCCGTCGCCTCCCTCAACACCGCGTTCGCCGCGCGGGACGTCGCCGCAGCCGGGGACCGGACCGTCGCGGCGATCGGATCCCCGTCGGCGGCACGCGACCACGGGCTGGACATCCTGCTGGAGACCGCCAACGACAACGCCTGCAACCAGACCCGGTTCGTGGCGGTCGCCCCGGCGCCCGCCATCCCGCCGGACGCCACGCGGATCAGCCTGATCTTGCGCCTGGCCGACCGCAGCGGTACACTTTCATCAGTTTTGAACATTTTCGCCGACCGGGGGCTGAACCTTGCCAAGATCCAGTCCCGTCCGCTGCCCGAACGTCCGTGGGAGTACAGCTTCTATCTGGACTTCGAGGCCAGGGCGGGCGACGGCGAGAGGACACTCGCACTGGTCACAATGTATCAGTTGGAACAGGAGCATCCGTCCGTCCGTTTTCTGGGATGGTATGCGGGCTCCTGACGAAGGGGGACGCACATGATCCGGATCGAAAATGTCAGTCTCAGCTACAACGGAAAAGTCAAGGCGGTGGACGGGATCTCGCTGCAGATCGAGGACGGCGAGATCTTCGGTTTCCTCGGCCCGAACGGAGCCGGCAAGACCACGACGATCAAACTGATCACCGGGATCCTGCCGCCGGACGAGGGACGCATCCTGGTCAACGGCCTGGACATCACCCGGGAGCCGGTCGCGGCGAAGAAGACGTTCGGATATGTCCCGGACAACCCGGACGTGTTCCTCCGTCTCAAAGGGCTGGAGTATCTCAAGTTCATGGCGGACATCTATGAGGTCCCCGGCGATCTCCGCACCACCCGGATCGAATCGCTTTCGACCCGGTTCGAACTGCGGGACGCGCTCGGCGACCGCATCCAGAGCTACTCCCACGGCATGCGCCAGAAACTCGTCCTGATGGGGGCGCTGCTCCATGAGCCCGCGCTCTGGATCCTCGACGAGCCGATGACCGGCCTTGATCCCAAGTCTTCGTTCGAACTCAAGAGCATGATGCGTTACCATGCGGACGCCGGCAAGACCGTCTTTTTCTCCACCCACGTTCTTGACGTCGCCGAGAAGGTCTGCGACCGCGTCGCGGTGGTCGACCGCGGCCGCATCCTGTTCTGCGGGACGATCGAGGAGATGCGCGCGCACTTCGAGACGAACGGCTCGCTGGAAAGCATGTTCCTCGAGCTGACCGCGGAGACCGCGACGGCCGGGAGCCCGGCGGGGAACGGGGGCGTGTGAGCATGGGCAAGACGCTTCTGCTGGCCTGGACGATGTTCCGCGGCACCCAATGGGGGTCCGGCGCGGCTGCCGGCGCCAAGCGGCGCAAACTCAACCTCGGCAAGTTCGGGAACACGCTCCTGTTCGTGTTCGTCGCGGGATATCTGATCACGATCGTGACGGCCGGTGTCACCGGAATCTACAAGCCGTTGGCTTCGATGGGCCTGCAGGCGGCCATACCGTCGCTGGCTGTGAGCATGATCAGCCTGATCACGTTCCTGTTCGGAGTCATGTACACGATGAGCGTGTACTACCATTCCAGCGACGTAGACAAGCTGCTGCCGCTCCCGTTCACCCCCGGCCAGATCATTTTCGCCAAGTTTCTGACCACGCTGCTGTATGAGTACCTGATGGTGCTGCTGGCCGGGTTGCCGGCGATGATCGCGTACGGGGTCCTGAACGGGGAGTCGGCGGTCTACTACATATGGGTAGCTGTGGTCGCCCTGATCCTTCCGGTCACCCCGCTTGCGCTCGCCTCCATCCTCGTGATCCTGCTGATGCGGTTCTCCCCGGCGGCGCGCAACAAGGACCGTTTCAACATGATCGCCAACATCCTGATCATGGCGGTCACGCTCGGGATCGTTTTCGGCATGCAGAGTCTCCAGGGGCTGGACAGCGTGGATCTGGGCGCCATGCTGGCGAAGGGCGCCGCGGAACTCGCGCGGGTGACCGCGGGGGTCTTCCCGGGATCCGCGCTCGCCGCGGCCGCCTTGGCGGATCCCGGCGCCGGCGGCGCTCCGCTCCGCATCGCGGGGTATCTGCTCGTGTGCGCGGCTTCCATCGTGCTGCTCATGCTCTTCGCCCGTGTCTTCTATTTCAAGGGGGTCATGGGCGTGGGCGCTTCGTATGCGCGGCACCGTCGTCTGTCCCGTGTCGAGATGGAGTCGTTCTCGACGTCCGGCGCGGCGTTCTGGACGTATACGCTCAAGGACTACCGGATCCTCGTCCGAACCCCCGTGTTTTTCATGAACAACTTCCTGATGAACTTCCTTTTCCCGGTGTTCTTCTTTGTCCCGGTCGTCCTGTCGATCGGGCAGGAGGGCGGGAACCTGGGGACCCTTCTCGAGAAAGCGCGCGAGACATGCTTCGGCGCGGACGCATTCGCGGCCCCGATCGCGCTGGGGGTGTTCGCCGCAGTCACGATCTTTGTCTGCGGGATGAACGGGATCACCGCAAGCGCCATCTCCCGGGAGGGGTCCTGCGCCTATATCATGAAGTACATCCCGATGGGCTACCGGGCGCAGGTACGCGCCAAGATCGCGGTCGGCGCACTGGTCAGCGCCATACCGGCCTTGATACTCCTTGTCGCCGCGCTCGTGCTCCTGCGCCCCCCGCTGTGGTTCATCCCGCCGGCAATGGTGGTCCTTGCAGCCGCGCTGATGCTCCCCAACCTTTTGGGAATCCTGTTTGACATGCGTTGGCCGAAACTTACCTGGACCGACGAGCAGAAGGCGGTCAAGCAGAACGTGAACGTGCTGTATACAATGGTTTTGTCCATGTTTGCCGCCGCGTTGTCCGTAGTGCCTGCGATTCTCGTGCAGGTACGGCTCGGAGCCGACTATGCACCATTGGCTTATGCCGC
Organism: Clostridia bacterium; assembly: GCA_017997315.1. GTDB lineage: Bacteria > Bacillota > Clostridia > Saccharofermentanales > UBA5734 > JAAYKS01. Next base: position 4,187 of record JAGOFF010000038.1, on the reverse strand, counting down.
CGCGATCGGATTCCCGATCCTGGCGGATCTGGCGCTCGCCCGGATGGTGTATGCCCAGACGCCCCGCCTGCTGCGCGCCATGCAGGCATGATCCGGCCCTTGACAGGGCCGGAGGGAGGAGTTGTCCATGATGGATCCGAACATTCTTGAAATCCGTGAACATACCGGCGTCGGCTTCAACCGCACGCTGGCTTTCGAATCCTGGAGGGTTGCCCTGGCGCATGCCGCGCCCTATGACCGGCATCCGGAGGACTTGCGCGAGTGGCAGCGCCACAACGCCACCGACGAGGTCTTCTGCCTTCTTCGCGGTGGCTGCGTGCTGTTTACGGCAGGAAACGGCGCACAGCCCGGCCGGATCGAAGCGGTCGTCCTGGAGCCGCTCAAGCTGTACAACGTGCGCCGCGGCGCATGGCACGCGCGGACGCTGGACGAGGACAGCTCTGTGATCATCGTGGAAAACGACGACACGTCGGCTGTCAACTCCGACAGCAGCGCCATGACGCCGGAACAGCATGAGTCCATGCGGACGCTTTCCAACGCCCTCCGCGGAGGAACGGTATGATCGTTCGGAACCTGGACGCGGCGGCGGTCCCCGCCGATCCGGGCGTCACCCGAAAAGTGCTGGCCCATGCCCCCGGCATGATGGCGGCCGAGATGCGCTTCGAGCAGGGAGCGGTCGGCGCGCTTCACGCGCATCCGCACGAGCAGATCGGATACGTGGTCGGCGGCCGGTTCCTCCTGACACTGGACGGAGAGACGGTTGAGATCCGTGCGGGCGACACCTACCATGTCCGTCCGGGTGTGATGCACGGGGTGAAGGCGCTTGAATCCGGCGTCCTGCTCGACGTGTTCGCTCCGCGCAGGGACGATTTTCTGTAGAGTTCTCCCGCCGCTTCGGCGGAGTAACCTGCGGGCCCGGCACAAATCATGTGCCGGGCCCGTTTGTGTATCCTTCAGATCCTGTGTTCCGGGGGCAGCGTTGCTTACTCGACGGCGCCGGGCAACAGCTTCATCGTCATCGGGCGGGGACGGTCGACCGTGCTCTCCAGGGTGACCCGGCGGCCTTTCCGGGCGGCGTCGTGCAGCGCGTGCATGACATCCAGCACATGGTAGGCCAGTTCTCCGCTGCATCGGTTCGATCCGCGCGGCCGGCCGTCGAGGATGCACTGCGCCATGTCCGCGACGCCCAGTCCGCGGCTGTTCTCGGAGTAGCCGTGCGAGTAGGGCATGGCGGTCCACTCCTTCCGGTCGTGCCTGCGGACAAGCACGTCCCCGCCGAACTGGTTCGGATCGGGAACCTGGATGCTTCCCTCGGTGCCGTAGATTTCGAAGCGGGGCTGGGTGGAGCCCCAGACGTCGAAACTCATCGTGAGACTGGCCGTCGCGCCGCCGGCGAACGTCAGGATCCCGTTCACATGGGTCGGAACCTCGACGTCGATGACCGTTCCGAACTTGGGCGCACTGGTGACGGTCCGCTGTGCAAACGTGGTCTTGGCCTCGCCGAGCACGGTGCGGACCGGGCCCAGCAGGTTGACCAGTCCGGACAGGTAATAAGGCGCCATGTCGAATACCGGACCGCCGCCGGCCTGGTAGTAGAACGCCGGATCCGGATGCCAGCCCTCGTGTCCGTGCCCGATCATATTGACCGCCGCGGCGATCGGCGTGCCGATCCATCCGTCGTCGATCAGTTTGCGGCAGGTCTGGTTTCCCGCGCCCAGAAAGGTATCCGGCGCCCCGCCCAGAAACAATCCGCGTTCCGCCGCCAGCGCGACCAGCTCGGCGCCCTGCTCCCGGGTGACGGCCAGCGGTTTCTCGACATGTACGCTTTTTCCGGCAAGAAGCGCCGCCTTGCAGATGTCATAGTGGGCTTTGGGGATGGTCAGGTTCACGACGATCCGGATCTCCGGATCCGCGAGCAGCTCCTCGACGCTGCAGAACTTGGGGATGCCGTAGGTTTCCGCCGCGGTCTTCGCCTTTTCCTCGATCAGGTCGGCGCAGGCGACGATGCGGACGTTCTTCATGACCGTAGTCAGGGTTTTGAAATAGATGCCGCTGATAACGCCGCACCCGATGATTCCGATCGGTACCATGGGAATTTTCCTCCTTCCGATGCTGCCCGGAACCGACGCCCGTACGTCAGATCGTGCTGCCGCGCGTCGCCCACAAGAAGCCGCGGCGCATCAGCTCACGCGCCTCGGGAATGTCGAACGCGTCCGCGTGGTGGCCGAGTGAACTGTAGAACACGCGTCCCTTGCCCCAGTACTTGGTCCACACGACCGGAATGTCCGCACATCCGTTCGCGGCGTGGGGACCGCCGTACACCGGAAAACGCGTGGTCGCCAGCACGCTGATCGCAGGGTCCACGTGGACGTAGTACTGCTCGCTGGTGATCTTGAAGTCGTTGATTCCGTAGACGATCGGGCTCGCGACGTTCTTCTTGATGTTGATCTCGTACGTGACCCCGGCGTTGCCGGGATGCGCCACCCACTGCCCGCCGGTCATGAACTGCCACCGTACATCCTGCCGGAAGGCGTCGCACATGCCTCCGTGGTTGCCGGCGATCCCGACGCCGGATTCGACCGCCGCGAGAATCCCGTCGGTCTGCTCCTTGGTGATGCTGGACATCGTCCACAGCGGGATCACCAGATCATATGCCTTGAGCGCCTGTGCATCCAGGAAGCAGTCCAGCGTCTCAACGATGTCCACGTCGAACCCTTCCCCGGCGAGAATGTCGCGGAAAACCTCCGATGTCTCCACCGGTTCATGGCCGGGCCAGCCGCCGCGCGTGATCAATGCCTTCATGTCGAGTCCTCCTTGCGCTGTTGTGAATGGCCATATTATAGCCCTCTACCTTATATGCGGACGAGAAGGAACAAGGATTTATCCGCGGGGTCCGCCTGAATGCGGGTAATTCCGCAGTTTTGCTGTGACAGCACCGTCCGGCACACAAAACGAATGCTGGAATGGCAAGATAGTAAGACAAATGCTCTAAACTGTGTTAAGACATTCCACCCGATACTGATATGAAGTGAGTAAGATATTTCATATCAGCATTTTGCTATGGATCAGGGGGGGTACCATGTCCGTAAACAAGCCCTACGACTTGGAAATCATGGATCACGGCATCCGGCGCATCACCGAGGACGGAGTCCATATGTATCTGGTCGAGGGCACACGCCGGGCTCTCCTGATCGACACCGGATTCGGGCGCGGAGACCTCGCCGGGTTCGTCGCCGGCCTCACCCGTCTGCCGTTGTCCGTGGTCAATACTCACGCGCATCCGGACCACGAAGGCGGGAACGCGCAGTTTACCCAAGTCCACCTCCATTCCGCGGACGTCCCGATCTCCCGCTTCCGGGAGGGGCCGTGCGTACAGATCCATGTCGGGGAGGGCTTCCTTTTCCATCTCGGAGGGCGGTCCCTGATGGTGCTGGAGAATCCGGGACACACCCCGGGCAGCATCAGCCTCTGGGACGATGAGGCGGGAATCCTGTTCTCGGGCGACTCCCTGGGTGCAAACACCCACTGGCTCTTTCTGGACGAATCCCTGCCGCTCAATGTGTATGTGAAAAGCATCCGCCAGTATGAAGCCATGGTTCCGTCCATCCGCGCCATCTTCCCGGGACACGACGCGTCCCCGGTCGGGGTGGAGTACATCACGGATATCCTCGAATGCGTCGGGCAGGTCCTGGACAAGCCGGACATCGGCGCCCTGTACCAGTCGTTCGTCGGCCCTGCTCTCTGCCATCGGGCCGGAAAGGCGTCGATCGCCTACTGCGCCGCCAAGGCGTACTGAAATACCGTTCCGAAGACCACAAGCGGAAGGCGCAGCAGCCTTTTCCGCCCTCTTCAGGGCGGCTTCAAAAAATCCCCTTTTTATTTCTCAGAATATGGTTGACAGCCCCCGGCCCGGATGGTATCTTGTTTAAGCGCCTCGCGGGAAGCGAGGCGGACGGACCTTGAAAATTGAACAGCGATAGACAAAGCGGAAAGCCTTTAGTCGATTTCCTAAGGGAATCGAAAAAAGTAATCAAAGAGCCGAAAGGCTCTCGGATAAGCGATTATTCGAGAGTTTGATCCTGGCTCAGGATGAACGCTGGCGGCGTGCCTAACACATGCCAGTCGAGCGGAGTATGGAGGAAGTGCTTGCACGGAGACCATACTTAGCGGCGGACGGGTGAGTAACA
>JAGOFF010000037.1 GCA_017997315.1 Clostridia bacterium | reverse complement strand
GTGCATCCCTCGACCACCGCCGCTCCTTCCGTTCTGCTCGAACGCTGGCCCGCGGAATCGTCGATCCCGGCCCTCTACATACCGAAGCACGCGGATCCGTCCTCCGCGAAACCGCTGACCGGCATGACGGTGATACTGGACGCCGGCCATGGCGGATCGGATCCGGGAGCGGTCGCCGCGGACGGAACACTCGAAAAATCGATCAACCTGCCGATCGCCCTCAAAACACGGGCTTTGCTGGAGTCCATGGGCGCGAATGTCATCATGCACCGCACGGAAGATGTATACCTGTCCATCTACAACCGGGTGGCCCGGACCGGGCTGTACATCCTCAACCGTGCGGCCGGGCTGGCCGGATTCGCCGGACAGTTCAATCTTTCCGACTACCAGGCGGATTTCAACGCCGTCATCGCCGCCAACACCGGGGATTGGGACGGCGCAATGGAGGGCCGCGGTCTCCACCTCGGCTTCGGGGTGCGCGAGGAGGTCCGCCGGCTGCTCGATCTGGAACGGCAGTTCACCGACACCATCATCGTGAGCATCCACTCCAACAGCGCATCGCCGGATACGGCCGCACGCGGTCTGCAGGTATACTACGGTCCGACCGAGTACATCTACGCGGACGAGGTGTATGAAATCGGTCAGGACCGCGACGTCTACCACTGGGGTTATCCCGTCTACAATGCATATACCGGATACGACGACGTCGCGCGCGCCGGTCTGGCTTCGAGCATCTTCAACAAGGTGGCCGGGAACGTCCCCGAGCTGCAGGCAGGCGCGAACGCCGGCGTACGGCCCGGCAACTACGGTATCCTGAGGGAGAACAATTTTGCTGCGGTTCTCGTGGAGTGCGGTTTCATGTCGAATCCGGACGACCTTGCCATCCTGACGGACACGGCCGGACAGGATGCGATCGCCCGTGGCGTCGCGGACGGAATTCTGGAGTACTTCACCAACCGGGGATGACAAAGCGTTTCCACGCCCGAGGGATATCCGTCAGGACAACAGACTGACAAATCCCAGACAAGCCATCCCGACCAGACCGACGGCAACCAGAAGAGCCGGTGTCCCCTTCATGCAGGCAGGGACAGGCGCTGTCCGCATGCGGTCATGGATCTCCCCGACGACGGCCAGATACAGGACCATCCCGCAGCCGGAACCGGTGAACCAGAGGAGGGACGGCAGCAACGCCAGCCGTGACAGTCCCGGGTCCAGAACCGGATACAAGGCGAGTCCGGCGGCGATCAGGCTTATCCGCAAGGCGGCGGGATCCTGCCGGCCGGCGGCGGTTTCCCGGAGTCCCGGAATCCGGCTCTCAAGCCGCAGCAGTCCGTCGAACAACGCAAACAGGACGATCGGAGCGGTCAGGGCGGTCCAGGTTCCACCGAGCACAGTCAGCAGAAGGCGGCACACCAAAAAGGCGGGCAGCGCGAGAGCCAGGATCCGCAGTCCTGCGCGGACTGCCCGGTCCCCGTAACCCGCCCGGTCATCGGCTCCGTGCGGCAGCAGCCCGGGCAGGGTGAACAACGGAGCGCCGATGCCGACCGCCGCGACCAGAAACAGAACCGGCAACTCCGACGGGATGACGGGCAACGGCGTCATGTGTCATTCCTCCTTGCGGGCGGAGACGGAAGCCGTCCCTCCAACCATCGGACCACACCCAGAAAACAGCCGGTCAACATCAGTCCGAGAGGGATGGAGAACATCCGGACCGAGTCACGCGGAACCGCGTCGGGCGGGCCGAAAACGGTGCCGAAAAGGATGGCCTCCCGCAGAATGCCGACCCCAAGCAGCATGACGGAGGCGCAACCCGAGAACAGCAGGATCCGGACCGGAACCGTACGGATTGCACCGGGGGATTCGTCCCGATACAGGGGCAGGAGTTCGACGATGAACAGGACGGGAGTGAGCAGCATCGGAAGCGGATGGGCATCCGCTGCGAACCAACCGGGATTTCGGAGGACCAGCCAGACCAGCGGCGAGATCACACATCCTGCCGCTGCGGCGGAGAAAGCCCCGTGCGGAAACCGTTTCCACCTCCGCAACAGAACCAGGACGACCCATGCAAGCAGGAGCGTGATCATCGACGACACACCGACCGCCAGCGCGTTCCAGGCGTGTTCGGTCGCTGCGGCGCAAGGATAGGCGGCCGCCAGACAGGCCAGTCCGGCGGCCGGGCCGGCGACGCCGCTCTTCGGAGGGATCCGGACCAACGGATCTATCATGGCCGCCTCCCGATCCGCCGGCTCATGATCCGGCATCCCCGCTCTTGTCCAGGAGCCAGGCCACGTATTCGACTCCCAAGTTCCCCGCTTTGACCACCGCACGTGAGGTAATGGTCGCGCCGGAAACCGCGTCGATCTGTCCGGATTCCACCGGAGGCGTCGGAGTCGGCGCAGGAGCGGGACTCATGCCCGCCTGCAGCATGGCGTCGAGCATCCGGTCCAGGCAGGCGCGGACCGGGATTGTGATACCGGGAAACTCGGCGGACCGGCCGTCGCCGTCCAGCAGGACAACCGTCGGATCCTGCAGTTCTTTCAGGCGTTCGGCTACCTGTGCGGACTGTTCCGACCACGGTACGCTCCCCTCGGGAACACCGCCTCCGTCTTCCGCCTGGGAGCGCAGGGATCCGTCTTCCCCCAGTCCGTCCCACGATACCGACACGATGGCGCCGTTTTCCACCGTGATCTCGACAACGTCGCGATACCCGGTGTCCGGATCGGCCGACGCGGATTCGGACCGATAGATTCCGTCGTTCATTTCACCTGCCAGACGCGATGCCGTCGAAGCCCGGACGACGCAGTCTTCAGCCAGGCGCACGAAGCCGGATACCGGAATCGTGACATCCGCCGCGTCCCGCGCCGTTCCATCCGGTTCCAGCACGATGAAGGAGGGATCTCCCAGCCCGATCAGCAAGCCCTCGATGGCGATCGCCTGCTCATGCCATGGGAGATCCCCTTCGGCGGCCGCGACCTCACCGTCCCGCGAAGCCTGTCGGAGCTGCTTGCCGCCGTCGTCCCGGAGCCCGTCCCAAACGGCGTCCGCGATCCGGCCGTTCTCCACGGTCAAGGTCAGTGTGTAGCGATATCCGGTAGCCGGATCGACTTCGGCATCCGTCGCTGTGAACGTCCCGTCGCGGAGAATGCGCGGCTGGGGCTCGACCGCCGGCTGTTCCCCTTTCAGGTACAGCGGAGACAGAATCCCGTCAAACTGTGTGTAGAAGAAAGGCAGCGCTACCTGGCCGCCCTTCGCGGCGTCCTCGCCGTGCGACACGATCCGGACGCCGGACACGGTCGCGGCATCCGTCCCGACCGCGACCCGGACCGTCAGATCGCTGGAGTGGCCCGGAACCTTGACCAGCACGATATAGCCCAGTACATCCTTTTTCGGCGACAATGCGCGGTGGATGCCGAGAACCGTACCGCCGTTTCCCGTGAAGTCGTCGTCCACCGACAACTCCTCATAAGAGTCCGCCCGGATCAGCGATCGGAAATCCTCCAGCCGGAGCGCGGCTTCGCGTCCGCGTTCCCGGATGCCGCCCACGGTATCCATCCCTGCGAGCAGGGCGACGGAAACCGCCGATACCAGGACAAGGTTCAACAGCTGCCTGCTACGGCTTTTCATTTACGGCACCTCCCGTTCCGCCGGATCTGGGCTGTGTGATACGTTCGATCAGCGGGGCTGCGGCATTCATGCACAAAATGGCCTCGAACGGCCCCATGCCCGTTCGGCCTGCCAGCAGGAAGACCGCGGTCAGCAGACCCGCCCCCAGCCCGAACACGAGCCGGCCGGCGCGTGTGGCCGGCGAAGTGGTGTAATCCGTGGCATAGAAAAACGCGGCTGGCAGGATCCCGTGACTCAGTATGAAAGCGGCGGCGTCCCCTTGCAGCGGGTACGCGCCCCCGAAGATCCAGTACAGGAACGCGGCGACTCCGAGAAAGGAGAGCGGAACGGTCAGCCGGATGACTCCGCGCAGATAGAGGAACGCACCACCGAGAAGCAGGAACAGCGCGGGAGAGGAGCCGATGGCGGTGCCGGCCGAGAGGTCGCCCCGCGTAAACTGCAGGAAAAGGTCCGAGACCGGCTGTGACGCGGGGACGAAAGCGGAAGGGGACAGAAGAACCACCAGCATGCGGGCGGAAAGCGCGGGATTGAGGAAGTTGCGCCCGATCCCTCCGAAGAGCGCCTTGACCGCCAGCATCGAGAACGCAGCCCCCACGGCTACGGCGGCCAACGGCACACCGGCCGGCAGGGAGAGCGCCAGCAGCAGGCCGGAGACGGCCGCACTTCCGTCCGGCACGCTCCAGGGTCTGTGGAACAATGCGCAGGCAAGGCTTTCCGCGACCAGACAGGCCCCGACCGACACCAGCATGACCGCCAGTACGCGCGGCCCCCGGTACCAGACCGACGCGATCACGATCGGGACCAGCGCGGTCAGGACATCGCGCATGACACCGGCGGAAGTCCAGTCCCGCGTGATGTGCGGAAACGCGGCCGGTACGGCGGCTGCGGCGGTCCGGGCACTCCAGCGCTTCATCTTGTTCCTCCCGCGGCGGCAAGAATCCGGGGAGCGAGCCTCCGTTTGGCGGGACAGACATATGAGCAGGCGCCGCAACCCGTACAGAGGTCGGGATGCAGCCGGCGGATCGAGTCCGGATCCCCCGATTCGATCGCATCGTCGATCCGGAAGGGCAGGAGGCGCTCGGGACAGGCGTGCACGCATTCGCCGCACCGGATGCACGGGGTCTGCGCCCCGCCCGGATCAGGCAGGGCGAGCACGGCCGGCGTCGAAGCGGTGACCGGCGTGTCGGGCGAGACGACCGCATGTCCGGTCATGGGGCCGCCGGCGATCAGGCGGTCCGACGCGTCCGTCATGCCTCCGCAGAACGCGACCAGCTCGCCGACGGGGGTTCCGAACGGAACCAGGACATTGTGCGGGTCCCCGACGTTGCCGCTGACGGTCACGATGCGCCGGAGGACCGGCATGCCGGTCTTGGCGGCGTCATGCAGCGCAAACGCAGCTGCGGCGGAGACCACGATTGCCCCGACGTCCGAGGCGCGCCCGCCCGCCGGGATCTCGACACCCAATGCGGCACGGACGATGGTCCGCTCGCCGCCGAGGGGATATACGTTTCTCAGGATCGAGATCCGGACGTCGGTCCCTTCCACGGCGATCCGAAGCGCCTGGATGGCGGCGGGCCGGTCGTCCGGGAGGCACAGGACCGGGACGGCGTGCCCCGCCGCCCGCGCTAGCAGACGGGCCGCGGACACGGCCTGGATCGCGTTCTCACGCAACTGCGCATGGACACTGGTGAGATACGGTTCGGATTCACAGGCATCGACCAGAACATATTCGATCGGCCGGTTCGCCTCGTCCGGCTCGAAGTCCGGGTGCAGGGGACGACCCGTGCCGTCCATCCGCAACGCGCCGCAATCCCGCATCATTCTGCGGATTTCCGCCGGATCGAGGCTCTGCGCGATGTCCGCGCCCCCCAGCCGGGTCCGGCGGGGGAGTCCGGCCGCGGGACGGCTGCGGCGGTTGTTCTCGATGGAGATGCAGGTTTCGGGGCCGGACGGGGTTTCCATCGTCCCGATTGAAACCACCCGTCCGGACACGCTCGCGCATACCGCGACCGCTTGTGCGGCTTCCGGCTCCGCAAGCATCCGGCCCAGCAGCACCTCATCCCCGACGGACGCCGTGATACGGACCCCTGAACCGGCAGGAACGGGGATGTGGACCATCTTTGGAGCAAAGGAAACGATGCCGGAATCGTCGGTCAGCCGGCGTCCGTCCTTTCCCTCCAGCAGATGGATCCCGTATCGCAGCAGCCGGGCAGGCATGGGCACAGAAAGGCACCTCCTTCAAGAATCGAACAACGTGTCCGTCAGCGCGCTCCGGATGCCCGGCGTCGTTTCGACCCGGCCTCCGGGAAAAATCCAGATCGCATCGGTTCCTTCCATGGACTCCACCAGTGCCCGCCCTTCTTCGTACGGGAGCAGGAACAGGGTCGAGGAGAGCAGATCGGCCAGGCCGCAGTCGTCGGTGAACACCGACACGCCGCGGTATTCCGTCGCCGGCAGGAGGGTGTCCGGATCGATCAGATGGTTGTAGGCCTTCCCGTCCACTCGGTAATAGTTCTGGTAATCGCCGCTGTTCCCGACCGCCCGGTCGTTCAGCCGGGCCACCGCGATGAACGGCTCCTGCGCGTCGGCGTCCTGCCCGGCTTCCGGCAGGAGGGCGGAAGGATTCTGGAGACCGATGGTCCAGGTTTCCTTGTCGTCCTGGAAAGGCCGGCCGTGCAGAACGATGCTGCTGGAACCGTTGCTGATGAGGAAAGACTCCCATCCCGCGGCGGCCAGTTCCTCTTCGACGATCCGGGTGGCGAATCCCTTGGCGACCGCCCCGACGTCAAGCGCCATCCCGGGAAGATCGATCCGCACCGTCCCGGCCGCACGGTCGACGGACAAGTGGCGAAACCCGCTCAGGGCCGCTGCGCTCCGCAGCGCTTCCATCCCGGGCAGGACGGCGTTGTCCGGATCGTTCCGCCCTGCGGTGCGTGCATCCGACCATACGGCAAGCATCGCTCCGAGCGTGATATCCACGCGTCCGCCCGTCGCTGCCGCCTGGGTCCGGCAGAAATCCAGCAGATCCAGGATTTCGACCGCCACCGGGACCGCCGCCCCTCCGGCGGAGGCATTGACGGTATTCAGGTTGTTGATCCCCTCATAGGCATTGTACACATCATATAGCCGATGGAGCTCGGTGAACCGGGTTTCCGCCTGGGCGGCCATCCGGTCGAAGTCCTCCTGCGATGTGCAGTATGCGACGATCGAGATCACCGTGTCGAACAGGCCGACGATGTCGCGGGTGTAGCGCTTGTATCCCGCATACGGTCCGGTGTCCCCCGCGCACCCCGTCTGCGCGGCCAGGATCATGACGCAGAGCACGACCGCCGCCGCACCCCGCCATCCGCCCGTCCGTCTGCACGGTCCGCCGGCGCGTGTTTCAAGGTTCATGCGGTCACCCTCAGGAAAAAGTCGACGATCGCGTTCCAGTCCGCCTCGTTTTGCGCATGGCCGCCATCCCGGTAGAACACCGCATTGTTGCCGGGTACGCCGAGCAGGTCGAAGACCGGCTGGGCCGCACGGCTCGTGACGCCGGTTCCGACGGGATTGGACCAGTAGTCCTGATTCCCTTCGGTGGTGATCAACGCGCGGGGTGCGACCAGCGCCTTGAGCGTGTGCAGATCCAGCGGCAGCCGGTCCTCGTGGCCGGCGAACGTCGCCAACCGGTCGGCGAACCAATAGGGGAACGCGCCGGTGATATTGGCGACCGTCTCGACCCTGGGCTCCATATCCGCCGCAAAGCGGAAGCATCCCGCCCCGCCGCAGCCGGAACCGCTCGAGGTCGCGACATCGATCCGCTCGTCGAATACGCCTGCGCAGGTGGTGGCTTTGCCGCCGCGGGAATGCCCGACGATACAGATCCGCGGTTTGGGACCGCTTCGGGAGCACAGCCAGGTATTGACCGCCATGTGCCCCCAGGCCCAGGCCGCGAGCGTCTTGATCCGGAGACCAGGGAAAAACGGGGCGATGCCCGCGCCGGCGTCCGGTCCGTCCGGGGCAAGGTCCGTACGGTCGAACGTGACGAGCTCGATGCCGTCATGAACCAGCCGGTCCGCGACCGGACAGGGCTCCTGAACGTTGCCGCTGTTCTTGACGATGACCCGGCCGCCCTTCGGAACCGACGGAGCGACCCGGGAGGCGCGGAACGCAAAATCACGCCCGGTGCCGCCGATGTCGCGGACGATCAGGCGAAGGGTCTCGATCGTCCGGGAACCGTCCGCAGAGGGGAGGGACCCTGTGACCTCCGCGTCGACCCGTTCGGGAGCGGGCGGGATGTCGCCGAAAAGATAGAACGACACCATCGCCTTGAGCCGTTCGCGCCCGGCCGACCAGGCCTCCGCGGACAGGATCGGGAGTCCGTCCGGCCCGGCGAGCGGATCGGGAAGGTCCGGGCGGGACGGCAGTTCATCCGCTTCGGGAAAACAATATACGGATCGATCAGACATGCAGCCTCCCGGCGACCGGTCGGGTTTCCCTTGCGGGTCCGGCCGCCGCAGCCGTCTCCGTCACTCGACGAAGACGGCGGAATACCAGTTCTGGGTCTGCTCGGGCGACGAGAGCGTCTCGAGCGGCAGTCCGAACGCGCGGACAGTCTTGAACACGTCGATCCCGACGCTGTGGAACGCGGGGCGCGCCATTTTCGGGAAGCGGCAGGGCGCACCGGAAGCGCAGCCGGCGCAAGGATCGCACAATGCGCAGTCCGACATCGAGAAAGCAAAGTAATGGCCGTCCAGGAACGCCTGACGCTCGATCGCCAGCGACGCGCGCTGCGCGGTCTTCTTGTCGTTCGAATGGATGATGAGGCCCCAGCGGTAGCGTTCGAGCATCTCGCGATACTGCCGGATCGTGGGGGAGCCGGGCCGGGAGGGACAGGTTGGCCCCTTTCCCCAGTCGGCGCATCCGAACATGCATTTGAGCAGTGTCCTCGGATCGAAGGCGATGTCCGCCAGCACGAAGCCGACTGCATGTTCCGCGCCTTCCGCCAGAGCCATCGCGATATAACGCTCCCGGTCTCCTGTCATAACAGTCCGCTCCCTTCGAATCCTTCGCCCAGGACCTCGCGCACCTCCGTCACCGTGACGAACGCATCCGGATCCTCCTCATGGACGATCTGCTTGAGCCGCTGGATCTCGGCGCGCGTCACGACGCAGATCAGCACCTGCTTCCCGTTCCCTGTATACATGCCCTTGCCGTCCAGCCCGGTGACCCCGCGCCGGACTTCCCGCAGGATGCGTCCGGAGATCGCCTCTCCGCGGGTGGTTATGATGGTGACCGAGCGGCGGTAGTCGAATCCTTCGAGGATGAAGTCGATCGCCTTGGAGGTCAGGAACATGGCGATCGCGGAATACATCGCCAGGATGAATCCCGTGTTCTCCACATCCATGTACGCGATCGCCGAAGCGAACACCACCGCGGCGTCCAGCACCCACAGAAGCTGGCCGATGCTGAGCGTCTTGGTGTACTTGCGGATCAGGACCGCGATGATGTCGGAGCCGCCCTGGGTGAATCCCTGACGCATGACGATTCCGATGCCGCATCCGTACACGACACCGCCCACGACGCAGAACAGGACCGGCTCGGGGGTGCCGCCGGACGGTGCGGACAGGAACCGGACGTACAGATCCGAAAAGATCGGGGCGGTCAGGTCGATGACCGCCGAATACACCGCAGTGCCGATCAGGCTTTTCAGGACGAAACGCCGGTTGATGAGGAGCACGCCGAGCAGGAAAAGCGGAAGGTTGAACAAGAGCACCATGGCCCCGAACGGGATCCCGATATGTCCGCCGGACAGCTGATAGATGATGGACACGACACCGGTGACCCCGCCCATTGTCAGGCGGATGGGAACGTAGAACACGTTGACCGCAAACGCACAGACCAGGGAACCGGCCACCAGCATCGCGGCTGGGACCAGCGCGTTTTTTGCGCCATCGGCCAATCGCCGCACCTTCGGCATCGTCCGGAACCCTCCTGCGACCAAGGTGAAACCGTTCTTTTGTAGATTAACCATCCTGCCTGTAAAAGTCAATTTAGTACGGTCCTGAGGGCGTTTCGGCGTATAATCGTAAGTGTCCCGATCACGATTCCGTTCAAAGGAGAGGCACCATGGCGAACTACAAGAACGTCCTGATCACCGGTGGTGCCGGCAACCTCGGCCGGCATGTATTCGAAGAACTCAAAGGGGACTATGCGGTCGCGCTGTTCGACCAGGTCGCCCCCGGCGAAGCCCCCTTTCCGTGGGATCCCAAAGGCGAAGCGATGGTCATCAAGGGCCCGCTGACCGACCTCGGATCCTGCATGCGGGCGATCTCGCTGGCGGAAGCCGACGTCATTGTCCATCTTGGCGCGCTGCCCGGCCCGTCCGACATGCAGCCGCACCAGAAACGTCCGCAGCGCGCGCCCGAGGAGACCACCATGATGTCCAACGTCATGGGCACGTACTTCCTGATGGACGCCGCCCGCCGGCTGGGGGTCAAGAAAGTCATCTTCGCCTCCACGTATTACGTGCTCGGTCTTGGGAACCGGCTGTCCGGTACGCCGTTCAAGGTCGAATACCTCCCCATCGACGAGAACCATCCCAATCTGCCCGAAGACACCTACAGCCTGTCCAAACTGATCGACGAGGAAATCCTGGCGGCCTACAGCCGCGCGTACGGAATCCGCTGCGTTTGCTTCCGCCTGATGGGCGTCTCCTATCCGTACCGCCCGCATCCGACGGACGTAGCGGTTCCGACGGAAAAGCAGGAGTGGGTCGGCGGTCCCCAGGTCTCCACGATGCAGTACTCCGATGCGCGCGACATCGCTTATGCCGCGCGTCTCGCGATCGAGAAGGATCTTGAGAACCGCTTCGAGGTGATGTACCACGAAACCGACAACATCTTCCGCGGCAATACGGCGGACATGATCCGGAACAAGTATCCCGATCTGGCGGACATGGCGGACCATGTCAAGGGAGAGGAAGGCATCATCTCCACCCGTAAAATGCGTACCCTGCTCGGCTATGAGCCGAAGTATTCCTGGAAAAAGGGCCTGCCCGCGGAGTGATCCCGGGCGCGGCCGCGACAGCCCGATCCGTATGACAGCCCCCCGGCGGCTCCATCGCCGGGGGGCCGTCTTTATGCTTCCTGTGCTTTCATGTGCGACAGTCTTGCGCGTTCCTCGGTTTCCGCAGTGCGCGGGATCCGTTCGAACAGAGGCAGCGGTTCCGGAAGCACTCTGCCGGGTTCGGCCTCCTGCGGATGCCAGTCCGCCCGCAGCCCCAGATCCGAGGCAAGCCGTTCCGAGGAGAAGGGCAGAAACGGCCGGAGAAGCACAGACAGATTTGCGACCGTCTGCACGCACCGGTACAGGGTGTCTCCGCATGCCGCCGGATCGGTCGTGCGGGTGATCCAGGGCTGCTGCGCGTCAAACAGCCGGTTGGCCTGGCGCACCTCCTCGAAAATCCGATCGAGCGCTTCCTTGAACCGCAGCTCCCGGATGGCGGTGCCGACTTCCGCGAACCGCAGTTCCCACTGCCGGCGCTGATCGCCGTCCATGCTTCCCTGCGGGATGCGGCCGTCCAGATAGCGGTGGATAAATGCAAGCGTACGTTGAGCGAGGTTGCCGTAGGCGCCGACCAGTTCGCCGTTGACGCTGCGGATGAACTCTCCCCAGGTGAAGTCCGCGTCCCGCTTCTCCGGCCCGTTCGCCATCAGATAGAACCGGATCGCATCCGGCTGGTAGCGGTCCAGCAACTCCCGGGCCCAGACCGCCCAGTTCCGGCTTGTGGAGATCTTGCGGCCCTCCAGCGTCAGATACTCGCTGGAGACGATCGCGTCCGGCAGATGCCACGCGGGTCCTCCCGCATCGGTGTTGGCCATCAGCAATGCGGGAAGGATAAGCGTGTGGAAGGGGATGTTGTCCTTGCCGTGGACATAGTAGTGCCAACTGTCCGGACCCCACAGCGCCTCGAACGTGGAGCCGCGTTCCCGGGTTGTTTCATGGCTCATGGAAAGGTAGCCGAGCACATTTTCCGCCCAGATGTAGATTTTCTGATGGGAGAAGCGGGGGTGCGGCACGTCGATGCCCCAATCCAGGTCGCGGGACAGCGCGCGGTTGCGCAACCCTTCGCCCAGATACCGCCGGGTCATGGAGACCGCGTTCCGGCGCCACTCCGGATGGCTTTCAAGCCACGCCTCCAGCGGGGCGCGGAGTTCCGGCAGCGACAGGGTCAGCTGACGCGTGTCCCGGAACTCCGCGCCCCGCACACCGTGCACCGCGGTTCCAGAAGCTGTTCCGGTTCCAGCATGCGTCCGCACTCGTCACATTGATCTCCGCGTGCGGGACTGCCGCATCCCGGACACGTTCCAGCGACGTACCGGTCGACCAGAAAGCATCCGCAGGTGCCGCACCAGGCCCTGGCGGAGGAGGTTTCACGGACATGACGGCTGCGGTACAGCGTCGTATGGAATTCCGTGACAAACCGCTTGTGCTCCTCCGACGCGGTTTTCCCGTACCGGTCATAACTGAAACCCATCCGTTCGAACACCTCGGTGAACTCCCGATGGTACGCGTCGCAGACGGATTCCGGCGGACGTTTCTCCTGTCGGGCGCGAAGCGCGACCGGGGTTCCGTGGCAGTCGCTTCCGGATACGTAATGGACCTCGTCTCCGACCGCACGGTGGTACCTCGCGAGGATATCGCCCGGCAGCAGGGCCGCCAGGTGTCCGATGTGCAGCGGACCGTTCGCATACGGCCACGCCCCTCCGATGAGAATCCGCATTTTTCTTTCCTCCTTCTCCGGGTTCCCGATTTCGGGACCGGCCGGTCCGGAAGCGGACGCATGCAAAAACTCCCGCCGCCGGAAAACAATGTTTCCGGGGACGGGAGCTGCCCGTGGTACCACCCCAGTTCATCCGCCCCTCGCGGGGAGGACCTCATCGGGTGCGGACGGCGATGCGCCGTCGACACCGTATCGCGTTAACGGGCGACCCCGTCGCAGCCTTGCGCCATATCGGCGTTCGGTGCGCGGCTCCAAGACCATGTTCGGCATCCGGTCTCCCTGCCCGTTTCCAGCAGCGGGGCTCTCTGTGAGGGGGGGGGCGGCGCCTACTCTTCTTTTCGCAGCCTTTGATGGTTCATGCAAATGTACGCTGATTATAGGATCGGTCCGGACGGGTGTCAACCGGGACGGCCGTCCGCCCGGCGGTCCGATCGGATCGGCGGACCGTACAGTTCGGGGCTTTTCAGGATTCCGGCCGGTTTGAACCGGTACTCGGTCGTCCAGGCGTCTCCGACGGTCCGCCAGGAATCCGGCCCGAACCATTCCATCGTATCGTCCGCGTTGTGCAGTTGCGCGAACGTGTTGTACCGGGTCCCGTAGATCCGGATATCGATCCGGTGCCTGCCCGGCGCGAGCCCCGGGATCTCGAGCGAGTAGGGGGAGAAGGCGATACGCCCGACAGGCCGGCCGTCGGCGGCCACGTCCAGCAACGCGCCCCGGTATCCGGGAACCCGCAGGGTGACGGTTCCTCCGGGCGTACGGACATCGAGCCGGTATACCAGATTTCCCCCGTAGAACGGCAGTCCCTGCGGGCAGATGTCCCCGAACGCCAACCGCCGGACCGGCTTGGTCAGCGTGATCGCGCAACCCCGTACCTTGACCCCGAAGTCTCCCAGGAGATACAGCGCTTCCAGATGGGTCCTGCGGCCGAACGGCAGTTCAACCTCCAAGGTGTGCCCGCCTTTGGACAGGCGGGGAAGGGGGACGGTTCCGATGGAGAGGTCGACATAATGCCCGTCCGGGGATCGGCGGACGCGTTTCCCGTCCAGCCGGATGCGGGCCTTGTCCGCGTCCTCGAGCGCGAGGCGGGCGCCCGCGACGGGGATGGCACAGCGGAACCGGTACCGAAGACGGACTTTGTGCGCCGGTTTCTCCGGCCGGAGCGTCCAGGGCTGAGCGACGGATTCCTCGCGCGTCGGCCAGCCCAGTGCGGTACGCAGACGGTTGTCCGCACGGAGGATCTCTTCGCGGGGCGCCCATGCTCCCCCGTCGAGGGAGACCTCGGGGAGATCCAGCAGAGCGGAGTTCGGTTCCTCGAGGGTGACGGGCACCCTCCCGCCGGCCGGCAGGAGGTCGTCGCCGCCCAGAAAAACGTTCCCGCTGCGGCGGGTAAGCCGGAACGGAACCTGCACCGGATCGGGAGGGGACACGGATTCCGCGGTGCCGGGCAGGAGGCGTAGAAGCAGGGAGTCGTGTTCGTACCAGACGGTATCCAGCCGGGTCCAGCCGGCCTCGCGGACGGTCCGCACCTCGGTCGACGTTCCGTCCAGGGTGTTCCAGCGCTCGACGTCCGCAACGCCGCGGATGCGGATCCGCAGCACGCGCGGACGGACATTGTCCGGCTGGACCGGATCGCGCCCGTGTGCCAGGAAAAGCCAGCGACCGGCGTTCCCCTCGTCGCGCAGACGGTACAGGAGATCCTCCGCCCGCGTCCCGTCCATGTCCCGGATGTCGACGTCCCGACAGGGTTCCAGCGCCTCCAGCACGGCGAACCGGCTGAAAGGCAGCCGGACGGACCGATTCCAAAGCGAGCGCGCCCGATCGCCCGGCATCGCGTCGCAAAGATCCGGGGCCTCCCCCAGGAAGATCAGGCGGCCGCCCTGGCCGGCAAACGCCTCGAGGCGCTCGAGCGTCGTGGAGCGCAGAGTCTCGACCGGCGGCACGAGGATCGTGTCGTACGCCATGTGCCCGACCTGCAGCGGATTGCCGCCCGCCGGGCATTGGGCGGGCAGCAGGGACTCGGACAGGAAATCAAAGTCGATCTGCCCGAACAGCAGCCACTCCGTGAGGGCGAGGAAGTCTTGGTCCTTCTGGTCCCGGGCCAGCCGGGTGCGCTCGTTGGACCCGAGCCGCAGCCAGTAGCTCTCGACCGGGTGGACGACCCCGACC
>JAGOFF010000036.1 GCA_017997315.1 Clostridia bacterium | reverse complement strand
GTCCTGAATGAAAAGCAAAACGGACGCCCCTCAGAACGGGGGCTTCCGCAGCCCATGTCGATTATATATGGTGGTGTCTTTTCATGTCAACGGAAATCCGGAGTCCGCAATGCAAGGGCGGGACACGGGGGATCCAGCCGGTCAGTCCCGGCGGTCGAGCGGAGGCGCCAGACCCAGTTCCTCCAGTTTGGCACGCGCGGCCGCCAGGTCGTTCCACAGGTGGATCTTCTCCCGTCCGTTTCGCAGGATGTAGGCGGGATGCAGCGTGGGCAGGATCAGGTAGCCGCCTTTCTCAATCCACTTGCCCCGCGCCTTGGTGATCCCCTCGGACAACCCGGTGAAGTTCTTGTAGGCGGTCGCGCCGAGCAGCACGATGATCCGGGGACGCACGAACTTGAACTGCGCCGCCAGCAGCGGCCGGCATGCGCGCGCTTCCTCCTCGGTAGGAACGCGGTTGCCGGGCGGACGGCACTTGACGATGTTGGCGATGTGCACGAGTCCCCCCGTCAGGTCGAAAGCCTCCAGTCCCAGGTCGAGCAGCCGCCCCGCGGCTCCTACGAACGGCAATCCCTGCCGGTCCTCTTCCGCGCCCGGGCCTTCGCCGATGAACAGAAGCGGAGCCTGCACGCTTCCCCGCCAGACCACGACGCGGGTCCGGGTTTCGGAGAGGGGGCAGGCCCTGCAGCCGTCGCAGGCGGCGAGGAAATCGTCCCAGTTGCGGATCTCAGCCATGGGCAGTACGACGACCGGTCACTGGATCAGGTGGAACTGGCCGATGACCGGCAGTTCCTTCTCGACGCCGCTGTTGGCGTTGAGGATGCCCATGATCATGAGCGCCAGGTATCCGAGACCGCCGGCCAGCCGGACCAGAGACGGGATCAGGCTGCCGATCGGCAGAAAGTCGAGGATCCAGGCGGCGATGGAGACCGCACAACCCGCGATGAACAGCGACAGTCCCTGGTTGCAGTGGAACTTGACCGGCGGATTGTTCTTGTCCGACAGAAGACCTACCAGAAACAAAGGGCCGATGTATGCCAGGATAGAGTAGATTTTGGTGTTGTCGCTCGCCATGTCTCGCATCTCCTTGTGATAACTATCCCAGGCAGTGCTGCCGGAACGCCGGTCCTCAACGGGAAGGACTACAGGATTACGATCGTGACGCCGTCGTTCTGCCGGCCCCAGTCCGGGTCGTTGCGCAGCGCCGGAACCATTTCGATCATGGTTCTACCGGTTTTTTCAAAAGGTGTGAAATATTCGCCGGGGCAGAAGTCCTTGATCCGGCCTTCCCGCTGCGCGGTCCGCAGATAATGCCGGACCGCGGTTCGGATGGATCCGCCAGCACCGGAAGAGCCGTACCCGTGGACGACCTTGACGGATTTGATGCCGGTGCGGCGCAGCGTGGCAAGCTGCAGTTTGAGCTTGGACACCGCGGTGTCCGCCTTGGGCATGCCCTCTTCAAGGTTGAGAATAAACGCAGCCATAGTCTCCTCTTCTCCAAAGAAAACACCGCAAGTTGCAGCGTCCTCATTAATTCTACCATAACAACTCCCGACAATCACCCGAAGCCGCTTCGCGGCCCCGTGCGCGGCGTCTGGTATAATCCGGGAATGAGACTTGACCGTTTTCTTTCCATGGCGGGGTACGGTTCCCGCACCGATGTCCGGGATCTGGTACGGACCGGACGCGTCCGCGTGACGGGTGAAGTGGTGCGCGATCCGGGGCTCCGCCTGTCCGACGGGGATCCGCCGGCCGTGGAAGTCGACGGATCGCCCGCGGAGTACCGCCGGTGGATCCACCTGATGCTCCACAAGCCCGCCGGGGTCGTCACCGCGATGGACGATCCGCGGCATCCGACCGTCGCCGGACTTGTCCCGCCCCGGTACCTGCTGCGTGGCGTCACACCCGTAGGACGGCTGGATATCGACGTGACAGGCCTGCTTGTGCTGACCAGCGACGGGGTGTTGGCCCATCGGCTCGCCAGCCCGAAGTGGGGAGTCGACAAAACCTACCGCATCGAATACGAAGGGCCGGAATTCACGGACGGGGACGCCGCCGGATTCGCCGCCGGTCTTGCACTGGCGGACGGCACCGTCTGCCTGCCTGCCCGGCTTGAGCCGGTCCGGGAAGGACTGGCGATGCTTACCATCCATGAGGGACGTTTCCATCAAGTCAAGAACATGGTGCTCGCCGCGGGAAGGCGGCTGACCGCGCTGTCCAGGATCCGCACCGGGCCGCTGTCCCTGGATCCGGCGCTGCCGCCCGGGGAATGCCGCGAACTCACGGCGGAAGAAGCCGGCGCCCTGTATGCTTCGGTCCGTCTGGATTCCGCACGGGAATAATCCGGTTCAGCCCGTGGTGGTTGTGGACGCGGTTGAAGGCGTCAGGGCGGCGAGTTTGTCGCGGAGCCACTGTTTGAGCTCCTCCCCACGGACGGTCAGTGCCTCGTGCTCCTCGCAGATCGCCAGGATCAAAGCTTCGGACTTGTCCGTGAACTTGCCCACCGCGCCGATGCTCAGGATGTTGCGGTCGCCGCTCAGTCCCAGTCCTTCGATCACCCCGGTCCCCGTGAAATCGAGGCCCATCAGGTAGGGATCCCCGTCGGGTTTCCCGTCGGCGTCAAGCACCGTGCCGTACAGGGGTTTGATCTGCGAGAAGAACTCCGGATCGGTCGTGGCGCGCAGTTTCTCGTACAAATCTTCAAGCGGGGCGAACAATCCGCTGGCGGAATAGAAGTTGAACGCATAGTCGTTCGTCACCAGCAGATCCACGGGATTGGCGCCGGACAGGATGATGGACATCTGCATGCGGACGCCCAGTTCCATCTCGGAGTTGTCGAGCTCATCCAGGGGTAGGTATTCGAACTGCGGATTCGCCGCGCCGGCATGTTCGCGGACAAAGGCGTGCGCGGGGAAGTCCTCGCTGTAGATGTCATCGGCCAGGACGGCGAACGTCCCGACGACCGCGGCCTTGAAGTCCGGCTTATTGTGCGTCGCTATCGTATAGATCAGGCTGCCGCCCGCCAAGGAGGCGACGAGGATCCCGAGCAGTGTCCACTTGAGGTAGTACCAGCGGTTCTTCCACTCGTACAGACTCCGGCCGAACAACTTGCGCCGGAGCTTGGGCGGAACCTCGACGACGGGCTCGTCCCTTCCCGTGAGATGGTTGTAGGCCTCGACGATCCGGGCGTCGTTCTCTCCGGGAAGACCCTCGGCATGCTTCCGTCGGGCGAGGACGGTGAACCGGCGTTCGATGTCGAACTCGTCGGCATCTTCTCCCAGCCCAAGCAGTTCCAGCGCTTCTTTTCTATCCATGTCCGATCCCCCCTGCGCCTCTTTGCGGCTCGTACTGCAGCGGTTTCAACGACGGGAATCCGCCGGGCGGAATGATCTGTGTTGATTTGACCCGATTCAGGATGGCGACTTGTCGTTCACGCGTTCAGGCATATGGATTGTCTGATCATTTTCCTATCGAGAGCCTGATTACACAAGGATTGTCACCGTTGCTGTCAAGCGGAGAGGACACGATCTCCTCCACTTTCAGACTGCACTCAAGCATTATCTCATAATGGTACTTGAAATGCCCTGCGCAACAATGGCAGTACTCCCTGTCATGAGGTTGGTTGGCCTGTTTGCTGATCGTGGGACAGGCACAGAGATACTTCTCGTCGATCCGGTAACTTACCGCATGCACGACAACATCGCCGGTATCGGAAAGAGCCGGAGATCCCATGTTCATATAGGGTGCCTGTCGGATTTTCGCAAGCCTGGCCTCTATGCTCAAGTCCGCATTTATACGGGCGAACTCCTTGGAAGCTTTCAGCCTTGCTCCGGTTTTGCAGCAGCCGTTCGCCTCGAAGATTTCCCTTGTCTTCGGGAGACCAAGCTCCGTTTCCATAACGTCGAGAGCCTGGGTAAAATACCCGGCTTTCACCGTCTTTTTCGTTTTGGATCCGATCCCCTCGTAACCACGGTTGATCTTGTCGACAATGTCCGGGGGAACGTTGTTTTCAATCAGTGTTTCACGGAATTTCTCGGGGCTTGGCATGGCGATCTCCTTCATGCGCGTTGGAAGCGATTGCTAAGCGCCGGATATCCTGCAAAATCCCGGAAACTCCGCAACTTCACTCCGAGAGCGGTTTCATCGTCGGGAACAGCAGGACGTCCCGCATGGCATAAGAGTCGGTCAGGAGCATCACCAGCCGGTCGATGCCGATCCCCAGTCCGCCGGCCGGCGGCATGCCGTACTCAAGCGCCACGCAGTAGTCCTCGTCGAAGAGGTTGGCTTCCTCGTCCCCGGCTTCGCGCCGCGCCACCTGGTCCGCGAACCGCCCGCGCTGGTCCAAGGGGTCGTTGAGTTCGGTATAGGCGTTGCCGTATTCCCGTCCGCCGATGAAGATCTCAAACCGTTCGACCAGATCCGGACGCCCGTTCTTGCGCTTTGTGAGCGGAGAAATCTCGATCGGATAGTCATAGATGAAAGTGGGCTGCGTGAGCTGTTCTTCGACCCGGGTTTCGAAAAAGAGGTTCAGCAGCTCGCCCTTGGTCATGCCGGGTTTGATGCCCTCGATTCCGAGCGTATGTGCGGCTTCCACCGCTGCGGCTGCGGAGGGAAGCGCGTCGAAGTCGATGCCTGTCTGCTCCCGGACCGCTTCGGTCATGCTCAGCCTCCGGAACGGCGGCGTCAGGTCGATCTCCCGGCCTTGATAGACAACCTTTGTGGCGCCGCATGCTTCCTGCGCGCATCGCGAGATCAGATGTTCGGCGATGTCCATCATGCCGTGGTAGTCCGTATAGGCCTGATACAGCTCCATCATGGTGAACTCCGGGTTGTGCTTTACCGACAGCCCCTCGTTGCGGAAATTACGCCCGATCTCGTACACCCGCTCCAGCCCTCCGACGAGCAGACGCTTGAGGTACAGTTCCGGGGAGATGCGCATGTACAGGTCGATGTCGAGCGCGTTGTGGTGCGTGATGAACGGGCGTGCGGCGGCGCCGCCGGGGATGGTGTTGAGCAGCGGGGTCTCGACCTCGAGGAAGTCGAGCGCGTCGAGCTCGGCCCGCAGGGTCCGGATGATCCGGCTGCGCCGCACGAATGTCTCGCACGCCGCGGGATTGGAGATCAGGTCGATGTACCGCTGACGGTACCGGGTGTCGGTATCCTTGAGCCCGTGCCATTTTTCCGGCAGCGGGCGCAGCGCCTTGGCGAGAAGCGTGTAGGAGGAGGACTTGACGGATATCTCACCCCGCTGGGTGCGGAAGACCGTGCCGCGCACCCCCACGATGTCGCCGATGTCGAGTTTCTGCCATGCGGCGTACGCGGATTCGCCCAGTTCGTCGATCCGGGTGAACAGCTGGATGCGGCCGTCCCGGTCCTGCAGGTCGCAGAAGCTGACCTTGCCCATGCCGCGCTTGCTCATGATGCGCCCGGCCACGGAAACGACCGTCCCCTCCAGGCGCTCGAAGCCGTCGATGATTTCCCGGCTGTGCGCGGTCACATCGTAAAGAACCTCCCGGAAGGGATCGTGTCCGGCGTCCGCGAGTTCGCGAAGCTTGGCGGCGCGGATCGCCATCTGCTCGCTGGTACGCTCAGATGAATCCTCCGCGGGGGAGTCCGGTCGGAGCTGGGGATCCAGCGGCTGGTTGTCGGAAGAAATCATATCGTGCACCTTTCCTGCTGTTCGCGATCCGCCGGTCGGCGCCGGCGGAAGAAAAAACCGCCGCGTCCGTTTGACCGGCCGCGGCGGTGGATCGCTGTGCGCTTGCCCGCGCTGCGCGGCTTCCCTTCGCGGTTACGAAGGTTTGGCGATCTTGACGATTTTGTATTTCATCGTTCCCATGGGAGTCTTGACCTCGACCGAGGTTCCCTTCTTCTTCCCCATGATCGCGTTGCCCACGGGGGATTCACTCGACAGCCTGCCCTCGAGGATGTCCTCCTCCTTGGGCCCGACCAGCGTATAGGTCTCCTCCTCCTTGAAATCGTCGTTCCGGATGGTGACGATCGATCCCATGGTGACCTTGGTCTTGCTGATGTCGTCATCCTCGATCGCCTTGGCGTTCTTGAGGATGGTTTCGAGCTCAATGATGCGCGCTTCGTTCTCGGCCTGCGCGTTCTTGGCGTCGTCGTATTCGGAGTTCTCCGAGAGGTCGCCAAAGGAGCGGGCCTGACGGATCCGCTCGGCGATCTCGGTGCGGCGGTCGATCTTGCGCTGCTCGAGTTCCTCCTGCAGCTTGCGGATCCCCTCCACCGTCATCTCATATACTTTCTGTTCTGCCATGTCCCTTCACACCCCGCTCAACGTGTCCGATGTTCGATATATGCATTATACGCATTTTGCCGCAGATTTCCAGACCCGTGCGGTCAGGACCGGATCTCGCTCTCCTTGGTGATGACGTCGTGCGCGCCCCCCTCGACGATGCTGGTGGCGGACACCTGGACCAGCCTTGCCTTGCGCTGGAGATCCGCGACCGTCAGCGCACCGCAGGCGCACATCGTCGACCGGACCTTGGCCATGGAGGTATCGAGGTTGTCCTTGAGCTTGCCGGCATACGGGACATAGGAGTCGACCCCTTCCTCGAACGCAAGACCGCCGCCCCCCCCGCCGCTCTCGGAATAGCGCTGCCAGTTGCGGGCCCGGTTGGACCCCTCGCCCCAGTACTCCTTGACGTAGGTGCCGTTGACCATCAGCTTGCGGGTCGGGCTCTCGTCGAACCGCGCGAAATACCGGCCGAGCATGATGAAGTCCGCGCCCATCGCGAGCGCGAGGGTCATATGGTAGTCCAGCACGATGCCGCCGTCGGAACATACCGGGATGTACACTCCGGTCTCGGCGAAGTACTCGTCCCTGGCGCGGGCCACATTCTGCAGCGCGGTCGCCTGGCCCATGCCGATGCCTTTCTGTTCGCGCGTGATGCAGATGGAGCCGCCGCCGATCCCGACCTTGATGAAATCCGCACCGGCGTCCGCAAGGTATCGGAAGCCTTCGCGGTCGACCACATTTCCGCCGCCGACCAACGCGCCGGAGCCGTAGGTTCCTTTGATATAGCCGAGGGTCTCGGCCTGCCACTCGCTGAAGCCGTCGGACGAGTCGATGCACAGAACGTCCGCGCCGGCCTCAAGCAGCGCCGGAACGCGCTCCTTGTAGTCGCGGGTGTTGATTCCCGCCCCGACCATGAGCCGCTTGTGGGCGTCGAGGAGTTCGTTGGGGTTTTCCTTGTGCTCGTCGTAATCCTTGCGGAACACCATGCCGAGCAGCCGGTTGTCGGAGGTCACGATCGGCAGCTGATTGACCTTGTGGTCCCAGATCAGGTCGTTGGCCTCGGAGAGCGAGATACCCTCGCGGCCGACCACGAGTTTTTCGAACGGAGTCATGAAATCCCGGACTCGCGCGTCGGATGCAGTACGGGAGATCCGGTAGTCCCGGCTGGTTACGATGCCCAGCAGCAGGCCGTTCGGGCTGCCGTCATGGGTGACCGCGACCGTCGAGTGCCCGGTTTTCTCCTTGAGCCGCAGGATGTCCGCCAATGTGGCGTCCGGGGTGAGGTTGGAGTCCGAGGTCACAACACCGGCCTTGTACTTCTTTACCCGGCCGATCATCTCGGCCTGGTTCTCGATCGTCTGTGATCCGTAGATGAAGGACAGACCGCCCAGGCGGGAGAGCGCGATGGCCATTCCGTCGTCCGACACAGCCTGCATGACGGCAGACACCACCGGCAGGTTGATGCGCAGGGGGCTTTCCTCTTCGCCCTTGCGGTACCGGACCAGGGCCGTGTCCAGGCGGACGCGGTCGGGGACGCATTCCTTGCCCGTCAGGTTGGGCACGAGCAGGTACTCGCTGAAAGTCCTGGACTCCTGGGAGAAATAGTAGGCCATGTCGAGCGCTCCTTTCTTTTCAGAGGGTATGGACCGGATGTGTCTGCCCCGCGGCGACCGCCGCCTTGATCAGGGCTGAGAAAAGCGGATGCGGACGGTTGGGTCGCGACTTGAATTCCGGATGGGCGATTGTGCCGACGAACCAGGGATGATCGGCAAGTTCCACGATGTCGACACGGTCGCGGTCCTGGCCGTCGATACCTGAAAAGACGAGTCCGGCCGACTCAAGGGCGGAGCGGAACCGGTTGTCGAACTCCCAGCGGTGGTGGTGGCGTTCGGATACGCGGGCGGTCCCGTAGGCTTCCGCCGCACGCGTCCCGGGCCGGATGTCGCAGCTGTAGGCGCCGCGCCTCATGTACTTCTCATCGATCGAGACGGTCGCTCCCGCGATTCCGCCGCCATTGGCGCTGTTGAAGCTTCCGTCCGACGTCGGGCGAAGCGTGTCGTCCGGCGCGGGGAGGTAGAACAGCGGATCGCACTCGAGCTCACACTCTCCGGTATTCGCACGGGCCATTCCAACCGCACCGCGCGCAAACTCGACCACCGCCATCTGCATTCCCAGCCCGATGCCGAGGAATGGGATCCGGTTCTTGCGGGCATATCCCGCGGCGACCGCCATACCCTCCATCCCGCGGGGGCCAAAGCCGCCGGGGACGATGATCGCGGCCGATCCGGCAAGCAACGCGTCCGGATCCCCGCGTTCGAGGTCTTCCGCGCTCACCCAGCGGATGTCGATCTCGGAGTCGAACGCGATGCCGGCGTGCGTAAGCGCTTCGGACACGCTCAGATAGGCGTCCCGCAGCACGACATACTTGCCCACGAGGGTGACCGGGATCTTGTGCGCTGCGTCACGGTAGCGCGCGACCAGGGTCTCCCAATCCGACAGGTCGGGTTGGGCGTCGTGCGCGATGTTGAGCTTGCGGCAGACTTCTTTTCCGAACCCCTCGCGTTCGAACAGGAGCGGGAGTTCATAGACGGACTCGCAGTCGCGGTTTTCGATCACGCAGGAGACATCCACATTGCAGAACAACGCTATTTTCTCACGGACCGAACGTTCGAGCGGGACTTCGGTCCGGCAGACCAGAATGTCGGGCTGGATTCCGTGCGAAAGAAGTTTCGCCACACTGTGCTGGGTCGGCTTGGTCTTGAGCTCGCCGGCCATGCGCAGATAGGGGATCAGCGTGACGTGGACGTACAGTACGTTCTCCCGGCCGACCTGGTACCCGAGCTGACGGATGGCCTCGAGGTAGGGCAGGCCCTCCATGTCCCCGACCGTGCCGCCGATCTCGGTGATGACCACATCCGGATCGCCCTGGCGGCTGATGTTGAACAGGTGCTCTTTTATCTCATTAATAATATGAGGGACCACCTGAACGGTCGTCCCCATGTAGAATCCTTTGCGCTCCCGGAGGATGGCGTCGCCGTATACCATACCGGAAGTGATGTCGCTTTCCTTGCCGAGATTTTCGTCGGTGAACCGCTCGTAGTGGCCGATGTCGAGGTCGGTTTCCGCCCCGTCCTCCGTAATGAAGACTTCGCCGTGCTGGGTTGGGCTCATGATGCCGGGATCGATGTTGAGGTAGGGATCGAACTTCTGGTTCCTCACTTTGAGCCCGCGGGCCTTGAGCAGCCGGCCGAGCGCGGCGGCGGTGATTCCCTTGCCCAATCCGGACACGACACCGCCTGTTACAAATACAAACTTGGTGGACATCCGAACCCTCCGTATGAAACGTTTTAGATATTCTATGAGTATGCGCCCCCCGTGTCAACACGCGGGAGGCGCATACCTCGTTCCTTGGCGGATATTGAGATCCTGCCGAAAGGCCAGCCGAT
This sequence comes from Clostridia bacterium, assembly GCA_017997315.1. Taxonomy (GTDB): domain Bacteria; phylum Bacillota; class Clostridia; order Saccharofermentanales; family UBA5734; genus JAAYKS01. Next base: position 4,860 of record JAGOFF010000036.1, on the reverse strand, counting down.
TGAACCTCAATACAGCAGGATCAGGACAACGGTCATCACCCACAGGATCAGGAAGAGGAACGAATAGACGGTCAGCCAGCGCCCTTCGCTGACTGAGTCCCGATCCCCGCGCGACATCCGGACACCGCCCAGCACGAGCCCGGCCGGCGGGAACACCGTCGCGACCAGGAAATGCCACGAGGGCAGGTCGCTTTTACGGAAGATCGCGGCCATGGCGATGAGGATCGCGATCGTGATGAGGAGTTCCGGCAGCAGGTAGCTGCCGTTGTAGATCAGGGAGTAGGCGGACGCGGACTGTCCCTCGGGCACATACTCCGTGTAGAACACGATCCCTGCCGTGAACGAAGCGGCCAGCCGGCCGGCGATGCCCACGGCCGCGGCGAGCGCGACACGCCAAAACGGCAGGCCGCCCAGGCGCTTGAGGATGTGCGGCTGGTCCAGCCGGGCCTGCCGGCCCGGGGCAAAGAATCCGGCGAGCCCGAGAAGCCCGAATGCCGCGATGTAGTCGAGGAACATCTGGACCGGGGTCAGCCAGTACGGGTCGACGGCGAACTGGACAAGTCCGTGCGCCACGCCGACGCCGATGCCCCAGGCGGGGCCGAAGCACAATGCATAAAGGAGGATCGGCAGCATCGAAGCCGGGGTGACGGACCCGCCCTGCGGCATCTCGAACAGCTTGATCATCGAGAGCACGGTTGACATGGCGATCGTGATTCCGCCCGCGGCGACGGCGAGCACACGGTTCCGGGCGGTGCTCCGCACCTGACCGGAAGGGGTGGGGGAAGTTGCTTTGTTCATGAAAAAACCTCCTGCTGGCTCGATGAGTCGAACACGAGGTTGCGAGAATGCGCCTATGGTCCCTCCGCCGGCATTATCCGGTTCAGGTCACAGGGTCGACGCGTTGATCGCGTCCTCTCAGCCGGCTCCAGCCAGCTCCCCTCGTTTCGCATCGCCAGTATACCACCCGGATGAAGCCGTTGTAAATCCGCACCCGTTCTGAATTCCCGGGACGGCGGATGAGGGCTCCGGACCTCAACTCATAAATGCAGCGACATCACGTAAATTTGTCATTCGAGAGAAAAGATGGCACATTTGATCGATATTTTTGCCGGTTTTTGCAATTTTCACCTACTGGGCTTGCACTCGACTCCATCACGTGATAGAGTGTGAGCAATTCAAACAGTGGACATGAGCGAAGGCGTTCCGACTCCCGGGGTCGAACGCCTTTTTCATGTCCGCCGGCGGAACGAAGGCGTTCGGGGAAGGATTCCCCGGGCGCCTTCCGCATTTTGATCCACGGAGGGCAGATCATGGATACAAAAATCGTCCTGGACACGATCTGGGTCCTGCTGGCGGCGATGCTGGTGTTCTTCATGAACCTCGGCTTCGCGTTGGTGGAAAGCGGCTTCGCCCGATCCAAGAACACGGTCAACATCCTGTCCAAAAACTTCATCGTCTTCGCGGTTTCCTCACTGGGCTACCTGCTGCTGGGCTGGGGACTGATGTTCGGCGACGGGAACGGATTCGTCGGGCTCAAAGGACTGTTCTTCGCCTCCGGCGCAGACAACTCCCCGGCGGTCGGCGACGCCTATAAAGGCGTGTACTCCGCCATCGGCTGGGCGGGTGTCCCTTTCTGGGCCAAGTTTTTCTTTCAGCTGGTGTTCTGCGGAACCGCCGCGACCATCGTGTCGGGCGCGGTGGCCGAACGGATCAAGTACCTCTCGTTCATCCTGTTCTCCTTCATCCTGACCCTGTTCATCTATCCGGTCGTCGGCCACTGGATCTGGGGCGGGGGCTTCCTGGCTTCGCTCGGAGCATGGGATTTCGCGGGTTCGACGGTCGTCCACTCGGTCGGCGGCTGGGCCGCACTCGCCGGCATCCTCGTCCTCGGGCCCCGGTTCGGCAAGTACGGCCGCAACGGCAGGATCTCTGCGATCCCGGGACACTCCCTGCCGCTCGCCACCATCGGGGCGTTCGTGCTGTGGCTCGGCTGGTTCGGGTTCAATCCCGGCTCCACAATGGCCGCGGAGCCCGGCGCGATCTCGCATATCCTCATGACGACCAACACCGCAGGCATCGCGGGGCTCCTGACCTCCACGGCCGCGGCTTGGATCCTGATGGGCAAGCCGGATCTCGGAATGAGTATCAACGGACTGCTTGCCGGTCTCGTCGCGGTCACCGCCGGCTGCGCGTTCGTGAGCGTCCCGAGCGCACTGTTGATCGGATCGGTCGCGGGGGTGCTGGTGGTGCTGGCGGTCATGTTCTTCGACCGCAGGCATCTGGATGATCCGGTCGGCGCGTTGTCGGTCCACCTGGTCAACGGGGTGTTCGGCTCGCTGGCCGTAGGTCTCTTCGCCCAGGACGGGATCACCGGGGTCTCGACCGGAAACGGTTTGTTCTTCGGCGGCGGGTTCGCGCTGCTCGGCTCGCAGGCGCTGATGGTCCTGTGCGTCGCGGCGTTCGTCCTCCCCGGTTCCCTGCTGGTGTGGTGGCTGATCAAAAAGACGGTCGGCATCCGGGTCACGCTCCAGGAGGAAGTCCAGGGTCTGGATATCGGCGAGCACGGCAATGTGGCGTATCCGGAATTCATCATCCACCGCAACTCCATCAGCATGACCGACATCCGACAGGACTGATCCAGCCGGTTCCGTCCCCGGACACCGGTCCATCCACTGCCGGCCGGGCGCCGGCACCCAAGGAAAGGAAGCGAGACCATGAAACACGTCAAGGCGGTCATCCGCCCGGAAAAACTGAACGACGTGCGCGCCGCACTCGAACGGGCGGGCGTCTGCAAAGGCATCATGATCACCGACATCATCGGAAGCGGAAAGCAGAAAGGGATCCAGCAGGTCTGGCGCGGGGAGAAATTCACGCTCGACCTGATCCCCAAGGTCATGCTGGATATGGTCGTGCTCGACCAGGACGTCCCGGTCATCAAGAAAGTGCTGCTCGAATCCGCGCCGATCGGGGAGTTCGGGGACGGCAAGATCTTTATCTATCCGGTGGAGGAGGTCATCCGGATCCGCACCGGCGAGGAGGGGGAAGGGGCGCTGTAACCCCTGGCCGTGCGCGGCCCGCCCGCAGGGGACGCAGACCGGCCGGAACGATGGTTCCGGCCGGTTTGCGTTATAATGGGAGAACCAAAATCCTGGGAGGTCTGCGACATGTATACACCCGCTGCGGCCACCACATCGAACAACCTGCTGCTCTGGCTGGTCGTCGTCGCAGCCACGCTCGTCGTGATCGTGGTGAGCATCCTGTACACCTACACCCTGCTCGGTCAGACCTCCCGCGTCCGCAACGGGGAGTCGCGCGCGGAGATCCGCGGGCGGTTCGAGTCCCACCGTCCTTTCCTGCTGACGGTCAACATTATGGTCATCGGCATCTGCGGATCGGTGATCTGCTTTCTGCTGGAACGGATGAATCCCCTCCTTCCCGCCGAGTGGTCGTTCTGGCTTTGCCTCGTGCCGGCTGGATCCGCGCTCCTGTGCGCGCTCCCGGTCCTCGCGGCCGTCCTGGGGCTGCGGTCCGCGCTCCGTTGACAAGGGATACCCCGCCGTTTAAAATCAAGTGGCGATTCACGGAGAAGTATCGAAGTGGTCATAACGAGCTCGACTCGAAATCGAGTTGTCCGCAAGGGCACGTGGGTTCGAATCCCACCTTCTCCGCCAAAAATTGACCGAAGCATTGATACAATGCCTCGGTCAATTCTTTTATTATTCATATCTGAAAAGCCTGTAATACAAGGGATTTGCCCCGTAGGGGTATTCATAATCCGCTGTACTACAGGCTTTTTCTGCGTTATGGGGCTTCTCCGGCATTCTCGGCTCAAGGTGCAATTTGAATACCCCTTGAGAGAAAATGGGGTTTACTTTTTCATCAGACTCCTGCCGGTATAGTAGATTCCGACCAGCATGACCCCCACGGACAGCCCCAGAAGCAATCCGGACAGGAAGTCCTGGAAGTCCGTTCCGCCTATGGTTCTCGATACCGCATGCATGGCGAATCCCATAACGATCAGCAGGACACCATAGATCGTGTTCTTCTGTGACTCAAGCGTCTGTGTCCTTTTGATCAGATCCAGGATCTGTGCATCGTCATACAGACGGATGCTGCTTTCTTCGGTGTCTTCGCCGTCCATCAGCGCTGCGATGCCGACATCCAGTTCCCTGCACAGGTTCTCGATGATGCCGTAATCCGGCATGCACTTTCCGTTTTCCCATTTGGATATGGTTTTGTTCGATACGCCCAGCTTTTCCGCAAGTTGCTCTTGCGTCCAGTTTTTCTCTTTCCGCTTCTTGGCGATGTACTGCCCGATCGCTGACTGATCCATAGGTTCCTCCCTCTCGTCTGATAGCCACAGGATAATACGCCGCACCCCCCGGCGGCATCCCCCGGCGGTAGAATTTGCGTGGATAGCGTTGATTTGACTTCCGTTCCGCACCAGAAGATCGAAAAGCCCCGTTGCCGGCCGGTTTGCACCAACAGGCAGCGGGGTTTCGTAACCCTGGCGGATCGCTATGGCTCATTCGGTCCGGAGCGCGACAACGGGATCCTTCTTTGCGGCGCTTCTGGACGGAATCAGACCCGCAAACAGCGAGAGCGCCACACTGATCAACATCAGGATGCCCGCAGCCGGCAGCGGCAGATATGCGCTGAGGTTGGGAATGCCCGTCACGCTGTGCAGGATGAAGTTGATCGGGATGCACAACAGGTACGTCACCGCCACCCCAAGGAGACCGGAAGCAAACCCGATGATGATCGTTTCCGCGTTGAACATGCTGGAGACATCGCTCTTGGATGCGCCGATCGCCCGCAGGATGCCGATTTCCTTCGTGCGTTCCTGGACCGATATGAGTG
>JAGOFF010000035.1 GCA_017997315.1 Clostridia bacterium | reverse complement strand
CGGACCGTGTTCCGCTTCTCGATGGTCTGATACGTCCGTTGATTCCCTGCCCGATCATTGCGGCGCCGGAGGATTTCCCTCCGGCGCCTTTTTCCTGCCGTGGACCTGCGCCTTGGACCGGTCCCGTCGGACCCCCTTGGTTCCGGCCTGCCTGTCCCGGGCACGGAGCCATGTGAAGAATTCCTGCAGGACGGCGCCGCACTCGGCGGACATCAAACCGCCTTCATGGGCGACGGCATGGTTCAGGCCCGGGAGGTCGAAGTAGCGCAAACGGGACACGACGGCACCCGCTTTCGGATCCTCCGCACCATAGACGACGCGGGCGATCCGCGCCTGCTGGATCGCTCCGGCGCACATCGCGCACGGCTCCAGGGTCACATACAGCTCGCACCCGTCCAGCCGCCAGGAACCCAGACGCGCACAGGCTTTGCGGATGGCGATCATCTCGGCGTGCAGGGTTACATCCTGGCGGGTCTCGCGGCGGTTGCCGCCGCGGGCGATGATCCGTCCGTCGCGGACGATCACCGCGCCGATGGGGGTCTCCTCGGCTGCACGCGCGATTTCCGCCTGGCGCAAGGCTTCTCGCATGAAACGGATATCGGGAGGGGTTTCCGCGGGACTCACAGCGGAACCACCTCGCAGGCGCCTTCCGGACGGAAACCCAGCACCGTCGTGGTGTCCTGACCGAACACCGCGTCCATCCCCGACAGATAGGAAGGGAGACGAGCGTCTGGCACAAAGCATTGGATTGTCCCCGCAAAACCGCCGCCGTGGACCCGTACGGCGCCGCCGTCCCCGACCAGCCGAGCGGCGAGGGACAGACCGATCGCCAGCCGCTGCCCGTCCGGCTGTCTGCCGGTCGAGACATTCTGGAGCAAGGTCCAGGACGAACGTCCGGATTCCGAGACCAGCCGCAGGAACCGTTCCGTATCACCGCTTGCGAGGGCGGCCGCTTCCGCACGCGCACGCTCCGTTTCGTCAAAGTAATGCATGGCGCGGAGAAGCGCACGGTCGGACAGGGTGCCGAGCAGTCTCGGAAGCATTTCATAAAAAGCCCCGGAATCGACATCCGAGAGACGGTCCGCACAGAACACCCGCGCCACGGTACCCATTTCCAGCGGGATGGACGCATATTCTCGTGTCAGCCCGGCATGGCTGCCGCCCGTATCCGTCACGACGGGAACAATGCCGTCCAGCGTGCCCGCCGGATCGACCGGCATCGCGAGCGGATGGTCCGGATCGTTGAAATCGATCATGGTGACGCCGCCCAGCGCGCTGGCCATCTGGTCCATCAATCCGCAGGGCTTCCCGAAGTAGACGTTTTCGGCATACTGACCGGCGCATGCCCGTTCAGCCGGCGGGATCCGCCCGTCGTTGTAAAGGACGTTGAAAATCTGGGCAACCAGCATCTCAAACGCGGCGGAGGAACTCAAACCCGCTCCGCGAGGGACCCGGCTGGTGGTGAACGCTTCAAATCCGCCGGTCCGGTACCCGTGCCCGGAAAACCACGCGGCCACCCCCCGGATCAGCGAGGCCGAGTGGCCCGACTCCCGTTCCTGCCGGCCCGACTGGCGCAGATCGACGCTGTCTTCCCGGCCGAAACCTTCGGAGGCAAGCGATACGACCGGGGCGTCCAGCGGCCGGACCAACGCCAGGATGTCCATGTCTACCGCCGCGCAGAGGACCGTCCCGCCCTGGTGGTCGGTATGGTTCCCGCCGATTTCGGTCCGGCCCGGCGAAGAGAACAGCCGCAGACCTCCCCGTCCGGGGTACGTGCCGTCCATAAGGTCCTTGAGATGTGTCAACCGGACGCGGGATATCCCGCTCCCCGTCGGACCCGCGCCCCGGATCCCGTTGATCCGGTCGAGCGCCGCGGCCAGCGGCCGGACATCCCAGTTCGGTGTAGTTGCGCTGTCTGCCATGCATCCCTCCGGATCGCGTCCGCCGGGACGTCCCCGGCTGTCTTCCCATTATAGCAATGGGCAGCATTGGATGGGATCTGTTATAATAACAGCGCAAAAATGAAAGGCGGACCCCCTGATGGCCATAAAAGAAGCCCGTTGCACCAACTGCGGATCCATCCTGTCGGTCGATCCCGCCGTCCCCACCGCCAAGTGCCTGTTCTGCCGCGCCGTGGTGGATACGGCCGAGGCCCTGGAGGTCGCGGCGGACCCCGCCGGATATGTGTTTCCCAACGAACCCCAGCCGGAAGAGGATACCGCGGAGAACCCCGCGTCCCTTTACAACAAGGCGTTGAAGCAGGCCCAAAGCAAGCCTGCGCAAGGCGTGGCCCGGACGGCTGCGGCAAAAAAGGCGCCGCCGCGCGCGCCGAAGCCGGACAACGCCCCCCGCGCCCAGGTGGAAAAGGTCGAGATGCCCGCGGTCAAGCTGAGCGGTGCCGCCAAGCTGAAGATCGTCGCTTTCCTGGCGGCATTGTTCCTGCTGGTGACTGCCGCCGTGCTCCCGGTCACGCTGGTCCGGGACGCCCACCGCGCCTCGTTGTCGGAAAAGATCGACGGGGTGATTCCGTTCGAGTATGCAGGCGAGCAGTCCTGGGCGATCGAGAGGACCGGGAACTACCGGTTCTCGGTGGTCGCAACCGAACCGGTGAACGCTTCGGACGCACTCGATGTGTTCCGCAGATTCAGTGCCGCCCGTGCGGAGGTCTATGGACTCGATCCTGACACCGACTCGTTTGCGCGCATCTACGGCAAAGTGACGGTCAGGGTCATCGGGCCGGACGGCGGATTTGAAGTCTCCGGCCTCCGGTCCGCCGACGAGCTCCAGGATACGGGCAAAGTCCGCGTTCTGGGCTGATCGGCGGTGCGCTCGACTGCGTCATCCGGCGCCGCCGGCGCGGGGAACCGCCTCGCGGACTTTCTCCTGCTTGCGCCGCTCCTGGCGGGTCTGGCCTTATACCGGTATGTAGGGATCCTCACCCAGGCGGAGGGAGCGGCATGGGTGCTCAAATTGCCCCTCGACGACCGGATCCCGTTCATTGCCGGTTTCATTTATATCTATTACTTCTGGTATCTCTACAGCTACGGATCCCTCGCGGTTCTGCTGTTTTGGAAAAACCGCGGGGACGCCTGCCGGAAAGTGCTGCTTTCCATGTCCTTGACGCTCGCCTTGTCCATAGTCGTCTTCAGGTTTTTTCCGACGCATGTGCCGAGACCGGAGGTCACCGGAGACGGCCCGGCCGTGGCGCTGGTGCGGGCGGTATACGGAGTGGATCCGCCGTACAACTGCTTCCCGAGCATTCATGTGGCGTTTTCGGTCCTGACCTGCCTGACGCTGGACGCGCTGCTCCGCAGGGCGGAAGTCCGGCCCGCGGCATGGAGGACGGTTCTGCGGGTCGTGAATGTTGCGGCTGCGGCGTCGATCTGCCTGTCCACCCTGTATGTGAAGCAGCACTTCAGTCCGGATGTCGCCGGAGGCATCGCCGCGGCCCTGATATCCTGGACGGTGGTATCCGCCGCGATGCGGAAAGCGGATCCGGTGTCAAAGCCCCGCCGAGCCGGACAATGAACAAGCCGGGAAACTCCCTGACGGAAATTTTCCGGCCTGCATGGCGGACCCGAGACGAATCGAACGTCCGACCTACCGCTTAGGAGGCGGTTGCTCTATCCCCTGAGCTACGGATCCGGATCGCATGGATATTATGGGGGATGACCGTCAGGGTGTCAACGAAGCCGACCGGTATCGGCCGGGAAGGGATGGATGGGATGAGAGGGAAGGCCCGCCTGTGGAAGTGGGGCGATGTCGTGATTGCAGCTGCGACGCTGGTGGCTGCATTCACACTGTGGGGCGGATCGGCGCTTGCCGGACGCGGTACCGACGGACACGACCTGGTGGCGCTCGTCCGGACCGCGGACGGCGCGGAATTCACCCGTGCACTCCCTTCGGATGCGGCGCCTGCCGATCTGCCGGTCGTATCGGGGGGACACTCCTACATCTTGCGGATCGAACCCGGACGGATCCGGGTGCTCGAGGCGGACTGCCCGGACAAAGTCTGCGTGACGACCGGCTGGCTCTCCCGCCCCGGGCAGATGGCGGCGTGCGTTCCCGGACGGCTGCTGGTGCGCGTCGTGCAGGCCGACGACCCGGACGTCGACGTGGTGTCCCAATGAGCGGCATGTCGCGCAGGCTGACCCGAGGGGCCATGCTGGTGTCGCTGGCGCTGGTTCTTTCGCTGGTCGAACGGATGATTCCGCTGGATCTGGTCATACCCATTCCCGGCGTCAAGCTGGGATTGGCCAACATCGTGACGCTGTTTGCGCTGTCCTCGCTGGGATTGCGTGAGGCGGCGCTCATCCTGGCGCTCCGGGTGGGGATCATGGGCCTGATCACCGGCCCGGTTCCGTTGATCCTTTCCGCATCGGGCGGTTTGCTGTCACTGCTGGTGATGTATGTCCTCATGCGCTGGAACGGCAAGGTTTTCTCTTTGATCGGAATCGGCATGGGTGGAGCCGCGGCCCACAATACCGGCCAGGTTCTGGCGGCCAGCGTGATGCTTGGGAACGCTTCACTGCTGTACGCCTATCTGCCGGCGCTGCTGATGACGGGAATCGTGACCGGGATACTGACCGGATCCGCCGCCATCCCGGTCTGCCGGATCCTGGCGCGATCGAAGGGGGTTATGGAATGAACGTGGTGATCACCGCATTGATGGGGATGGAGTCGCTGGTCGGCGAGGAGCTGCGCTCCCTCGGCTATGACGCGTCGGATATCTCGGTCCGGAACGCGATGGTGGTTCTGGACGCCAAAGAGGGGTATGCGGACGCCTGCGCACGAATCAACCTCTGGTCCCGCTGCGGCGAGCGTGTCCTCCTGGAACTCGGACGGGCGCCGGCGCCGGACTTTGACACCCTCTTCGACACCGCCAGGTCGATGCCGTGGGAGGAATGGATCGCCGAGGGACAGGTCATCCTGGTGGACGGCTACTCCCGGAATTCGGCGTTGTTCAGTGTATCCGCCTGCCAGTCGATCCTCAAGAAAGCCATCGTCACCCGGCTTGCTTCGATCCGTCCGGCCGGGGCGGACGGACGCCTGACGGAAGACTCCTCGCGCGGAAGCGTCCAGATCCGTTTTGCGATCGTCGACGATGAAATATCCTTTCAGGTGGACACATCGGGCGCCGGACTGCACAAGCGCGGATATCGTCCGCTGCGCAACGTGGCGCCCATCCGCGAGACCCTGGCGGCGGCGCTGGTCCTTCTCTCGTTGTGGAGTCCTGCGTCGGACGAAGCGCTTCTGGATCCTTTCTGCGGCTCCGGGACCATCCCGGTCGAGGCCGCGCTCATCGCCTGCCGGCTGGCGCCCGGACGCGCACGCGCGTTCTCGGGGGAGTCCTGGCACGTCGTCGGCCGCCGCGCGTTCGACGCCGCCCGGGAAGAGGCGTCGGATATCGCAGCACAGAACCGTCCGTCCGGGCTCCGCATCTTCGGAAGCGACATCGACGCCGGGATGGTAGGACTGTCCATGGAGAACGCGCGCCGGGCCGGCGTCGGGGAGTGGATCCGCTTCCGTGAGGCGGACGCACTCGGCGCAGCCGGGGAACCGGGACTCGACCGAAAGCGGCTCGACGCCTGGACGGGATCCTCCCGCCGGCTGGTCGTATGCAACCCGCCATACGGCGAGCGCCTGCTCGACCCTGCACAGGCGCATGCCATCGAAGCGGGGATCGGCAGCATATGCCTCCCGGGAGGACATCTCCGCGACGACCTGCGGCTGACCGTGATCTCATCGGACGACGGTTTCGAGCGTACGGCGGGCACGAAGGCGGACAAGCGGCGAAAACTTTACAACGGCATGATAAAATGCACGATGTACCATTACTTCCGGCATGCCGGCCGTCAAGGAGGCCTCCGATGATTGCTTTGCTGCTGGTCGCGGGTTACGCGACACGACTATACCCTTTGACGATGGATACCCCAAAAGCGCTGCTTCCCATAGACGGGAGACCGATGCTGGACTACATCACCGATCAGATAGACGGATTGGAGGGAGTCTCGCGTACGGTCGTCGTCAGCAACCATCCGTTTGCGGATACCTTCCGCAAATGGGCCGCGGGACGCAACGGCATTCCGATCACGGTGCTGGACGACGGATCGACCGACAACGCGAACCGGCTGGGTGCGGTCGGGGACATCCGGTTCGCCGTCGAAGAGGCCGGAATCGACGACGACCTCCTGGTGGTGGCGGGGGACAACCTCTTCACGTTCCAGCTGTCCGACGCGGTTTCTTTCTTCCGCGAGCGACGGGAAGACACGATCCTGGTGGGCCGGCTGGGTCCCGGCGACGACGCGCGCCGGTTTGCCGTGGTGGAACTCGACGCGGACGGCCGGGTCACGGATATGGTGGAAAAACCGGAGCATCCCCGCAGCGACACGGTGGCGTATGCGGTCTACCTCTACCGAAGGGACACGCTGCCCTTGATCCGCCAATACCTGGAGGAGGGAAACAACAAGGACGCCCCCGGGTATTTCCCTTCGTGGCTGTACCTCCGGAAACCGCTGAGCGCTTATCTGTTCGACGGCAAGTGTCTTGATATCGGCACACCGGAAGTGTACGAGAGTGTGAAAAACGGGTTTGAAAACGTCCGCCGTACACGGACAGATACAGGATCGTCATCGAGTTGAAAATTCAGAAAATCCTTGAAAATGTGGGCTCGGCATACTTGAGTTACCATGTCAATTGTTTTCCGTTCACCCATCAGAATTAGTTTTATCGCGAAGTTTCAGGCATACAACGGGGCAAAAACCCTGAAAGCCCTGTCCCAAGGTTATACACAGGGTTATCCACAGTTTCCACAGCGGAGGAATCCATCATGCAGGACAGATTGATCAGCATGGCCGACGCCGCACGCGACGCAGCCCGCCGGATGCAGGATCTCCCGGGAACGGTGAAAGACGCCGCGCTGGAACGGATCGCCGTCGCGCTGGAAGACGGCGCAGCGGGCATTGAAGAGGCAAACGCGCTCGACCTCGCACGTGCGGAAGCCGACGCTCTGCCCGCGCCGATCATGAAACGGCTGCGTTTCGACCGGCCCCGCATCCTCCAGACCGTCGCCGGCATCCGCGACCTCGCGCGCCTGCCGGATCCGGCCGGCAGGACCTTGCTGTCACGCCGGCTGGACGCGGGCCTCGAACTGTATCGGGTCGCGTGCCCCATCGGGGTCATCGGAATCATCTTCGAGTCCCGCCCGGACGCGCTGGTCCAGATCTCCACGCTCTGTCTCAAGAGCGGGAACGCCGTCCTTCTCAAGGGCGGATCGGAAGCCGCGTCGACCAACCGGGCCCTCGCGGACCTCATCGCCGCCGCCTGTGCGGAAGCCGGCATCCCGGACGGATGGATCGGCCTGATGGAGTCCCGCGAGGACGTCAGCCGCCTGCTGGGGATGGACGACCGGGTCGATCTGCTGATCCCGCGCGGATCCAACGCGTTCGTCCGGCATATCATGGACAACACGCGCATCCCCGTCCTCGGACACGCGGAAGGGGTGTGCCACACGTACATCGACGCCCAGGCGGATGCGGGGATGGCGGTCCGCGTCTGTCTCGACGCCAAGGCCCAGTATGTCGCGGTCTGCAACGCCACCGAAACGGTTCTGATCCACCGCGCGGCCGCAACGGAAGCGCTCCCCGCGCTCGCGGACGCGTTCCGGTCAGCCGGGGTGGAGATGTTCGGCGACGCGGACGTCCGTGCGATGACCGGCTGCGCGCCGGCCGGGGACTGGCACACCGAGTACCTCGACTACAAAGTCTCCATCCGTCTGGTGGACAGCCTGGACGAGGCGATCGACCATATCAACCGGTACGGATCCGGCCACACCGACGCCATCATCACCCGGGACGCTGACGCGGCGGCCCGTTTCCTGTCCCGCGTCGACTCGGGAAACGTATTCTGGAACTGCTCCACGCGGTTCAGCGACGGATTCCGCTACGGATTCGGCGCGGAGGTCGGCGTCAGCACATCCAAGATCCACGCGCGCGGCCCGGTCGGACTCGAAGGACTCATGACCTACAAATACAAGCTGATCGGAAACGGGGACATCGTGGCGGATTTCGCCTCCGGCGCCCGCTCTTTCCGGCACGAAGATCTGGACCGGCCGTGTCCGCTGTGACTTGGAACGGATGCGGGGCAAGTGATAGAATGGTTGAAGATCAACAGCGGGAGGTCACCTTTATGAAAATCGCATTTGGCAGCGACCATGCCGGATACCGGCTGAAAAGAACGGTGATGGAGCATCTGGCGGCTGCCGGCCATCAGTGCGACGATCTGGGTACCGACACAGAGGACACCCCCGCGAGCTATGTTCCGGCCGCGGTGTCCGTTGCGGCCGCGGTCAACAGCGGCGCCGCCCGGTTCGGCGTCCTGGTCTGCGGCACCGGGCTGGGGATCAGCATATCGGCGAACAAGATCGACGGCATACGCGCCGCTCTCTGCACCAACGAGTACATGGCACGCATGTCGCGGCAGCACAACGACGCGAACGTGCTGGCGCTCGGCGCCCGCGTCGTGGGAACCGGGCTGGCCTGTTCCATCGCGGACGCGTTCCTTGCGGAGGAGTTCGAAGCCGGCGGCCGGCATCAGGTCCGCGTCAACGAGATGATGTCCCTCGAGTGACGGACCGCCGCGAATCATAAGGCATCCTGCGGCGGGACACCCGTGCCGCCGACGATATACCGATGAGGAGATATTCATGAGCGACAACAAGGTATTCATTTTCGACCACCCGCTGATCCAGCACAAGATCTCCCTATTGAGGGACAAACTCACTACCACCAAGGAGTTCCGCGAGCTGGTCAACGAAGTGTCCCTCCTGATGGCGTACGAAGTCACCCGGTCGCTGCCGCTCAAGGAAATCGACATCGAAACCCCCATCGCCGTAGCGCGATCCAAGGTCCTGGGCGGGAAGAAACTGGCCTTGGTGCCCATTCTCCGAGCCGGACTCGGAATGGTCGACGGCATGCTCCAGCTGATCCCGATGGCCAAGGTCGGCCACATCGGGCTGTACCGCGACCCTGAGACGCGCGAACCGGTGGAATACTACTGCAAGCTCCCGTCCGACTGCGCGGAACGCGAAGTCATCGTGCTCGATCCGATGCTGGCTACGGGCGGCTCCGCCTCCGCTGCTGTGACCTTCCTCAAGGACCGCGGGATCACCAGCATCCAGTTCGTCTGCCTGATCGCCGCGCCCGAGGGGGTCAGGCGGCTGACGCACGATCATCCGGATGTCCCCATTTTCTGCGCGGCGCTGGATGAAAAGCTCAACGACCATGCCTACATTGTTCCCGGTCTCGGCGACGCGGGAGACCGCCTGTTCGGCACGAAGTAGAAACCGCACCCCTCCCGTTTCGGGTGCCGAAACCCCGCACGTCGGGCCAGCTTGCCAAGGTCGGCATCAAGACTTGGCCGCTGCGCCCGATTTGTCTATTATGACCATTTCCGCGGAATTGACTTTATAGGAAGCCGTCCTATAATTGTCTGATGATCACAGCCGATAGAACAGGGGGGATTGCCGTGCGGCCTTCATGGGACACCTATTTCATGCAGATCACCGAACTGGTCAAAACCCGTTCGACCTGTCTGCGCAGACAGGTCGGGGCACTGGTCGTACGTGACCGGCGCATTGTCGCGACCGGCTACAACGGCGCTCCGGCCGGCATCGCGCATTGCGCGGAGGTCGGATGCCTCCGGCAGCAGCTCGGAATTCCATCCGGGGAACGGCATGAACTGTGCCGGGCGATCCATGCCGAGCAGAATGCGCTCATCCAGGCGGCACGGTACGGTGCCGTCGTGCAGGGGGGAACCATCTACGTCACCTGCCAACCCTGCTCGCTGTGCGCCAAGATGCTGATCAACGCCGGTATCGCCCGGATCGTATACAAGGGCGACTATCCGGACGAGCTTGCCTCCTCGATGCTGCAGGAAGCGGGTGTCGAGATGGTGAGATTTCATGAACAGGAGTCTGATACGCCGACATGAGCTGGTGGCAACGCTTTATTGAAGCCTTGAAGGAGAATGTCGTCGAACAGATCCGTGTCGGCGACATCGGAAAAGAGATCTCCGAGATGATCATCCCCCGCACGATGTTCCGGATCGAGCTGTTCGGAACCTCGATCCCGGTGACGGATGCGGTGGTCGTGACATGGGGCGTCATTGCCGCCCTTTTCCTGATCGCGCTCCTCCTCGGACGCCGCTACAAATCCATACCGCACGGCCGCCAGCTGATCGTCGAAGGATTGATCGGAGCACTGGTGGGACTCTGCAAATCCAATGATCTGGATGATGAGCAGACCGACCGCGTCGTGCCGTTCGTCGGTTCGGTGGCGCTTCTGATCACACTGGCGAACATCTCCTCGTTCATCGGGATCTCCCCGCCGGCCAAGAATCCGGGATACTGCTTCGGTCTGTCGATCCTGTCGGTCAGCTTTGTCGTCTATATCGGTTTCCGTTTCGTCGGGCCCAAGGGGATGTGGAAAAGCATCAGCACCCCGGTCGGCATGGTGGTCCCGTTCAAGATCCTTGACTATGTCATCCGAATACTCTCACTTGCCCTTCGTTTGTTCGGCAACGTGTTCGGCGCATATATCCTGATGGAGTTCGTCCGGATCATCATCCCGATCGCCCTCCCCGGGATTCTCGGACTCTGGTTCGACCTGGCGGACGGCATTCTGCAGGCGGTCATATTCACATACCTGACGGTCATGTATGTCGGCGAGATCATGGAAGCCAACCATTCGTCGGCCGGACAGCATGACAAGAAGAAGATCCGGGCAAAAACCGCGGGCTGATCCGGAATACGGAAGCCGGCTCCGGTTCGTGAATCGCAATCGAAATCTTCATTCATACGGAGGAAGTCATCCATGGACACAGGAATCATTGCACTGGGCGCGGCCCTGGCGATCGGACTGGTCGGCGCATGCGCCGCGCTGGGCATTTCAATGGCCACCGGAAAAGCGCTGGAATCCACGGCACGCCAACCGGAAATGGCAGGCAGGATCCAAAGCATGCTCATGATCGCCATCGTCTTCATCGAGTCGGTCGCGATCTACGCGCTGGTCATCAGCCTGCTGCTCATCTTCGCATTCAAGTGACCGGAACCGAAGCGCTCAAACCGGTCGGCCGGATTGCGGCAGCCAGGATAGGTGGGATGTTACGTGTTTGAACCGGAAGCCATAGCGGGATACCTTGTCACGGTCGTTCTGACCATCATCGACGTACTGGTGGCGTATGTCATCCTCAAGCATTTCCTTTTCAAGCCCGCGCTCAAGTTCATGCGGAAGCGCGAGGCGACGATCCGGGAACAGCTGGAGGATGCGTCGCGCCGTCAGGAAGAGGCGGAGCTCCAGTTTCAGGAGTCGGCCCGATCCATCGAGGAAGCCAAGCGGGACGCTTCCGTGATCGTTTCCGATGCGCGCCAGGCGGCCCAGAACAAGTCGGATTCGATTCTCTCGGCCGCCAAGGACGAAGCCGCCGCCATCGTCGCGAAAGGCAACCTTGAAAGCGACCGCATGCGGACAACCCTGCTGGAAGGGATGCGCGGTGAAGTGGCGGACCTGTCGGTTCGGATCGCTTCCCGGGTCATCCAGCAGTATATGGATGAAAGCAGGCAGCGCGAACTGGTCGAAGTACTGCTGGACGAAGAAATCGGAACGGGTCCGAAGGACCACTCCGCCGCCGGTCAGGCAGGGGTGAACTAGAATGAGCAACCCTGTCCTCCGAGTCATCCGCATTGTCACTGCGGCTCCGATCCATCCCGAAAAAGCGGCCTACATCGCCGCGTGGTTCGCCGAGCAGAACGGGATCGAACGCTATGAGCTGAAGCAGGCGGTCGACGAAACCCTGATAGGCGGAATCGTCATCTTTGCGGGCGATTTCCGTTACGACTACAGCATCAAAGGCCAGTTGTCCCGGATCGCGTCGCGTCTCAAGGATGCCGATCCGCTCGGGAACATCGAGCCTGAAGACGACTTCGGGAAGATCATCCGGTCCACGCTGGAAAAGAGCCTGGAGGGATTTGACGAACCTCCTGCGGCAGGCGGGAAGGATCTCCTTTTCACCGGCGGCATGCAACCCATTCCGGAAGAGGAACTGAACCGACAGAAGGTCGTCGACGGATTGCAGGAAACGCTGTCCGCCATCTCTTCCCGGTTTGCGGTAGACGAGGTGGGCCATGTCCTCCGGGTGAGCGACGGCATCGCATATGTCCAGGGATTGGAGAACTGCCTCAACGGGGAACTGATCGCCTTTTCCTCCCGGACCTTCGGCATCGCCATGAATCTGGAACCCGAGCAGGTCGGTGTCGTGCTTCTCGGGGAGATCCTGGACGTCCATGAAGGCACCTTGTGCAAACGGACCGCCCGCGTCATGGAGGTCCCGGTCGGGAAAGAGATGCTGGGCCGTGTCGTCGATCCGCTGGGCGCACCGCTCGACGGACTTGGAACGATCGGGACGCGCAAGCGCCGCCCGATCGAGTCCGAGGCGCCGGCCATCATCGACCGCCAGCCGGTCGATACGCCGCTGATGACCGGGATCACCGCCATCGACGGCATGACCCCGATCGGGCGCGGCCAACGCGAACTCATCATCGGGGACCGCCAGACCGGCAAGACCGCGATCGTCATCGACACCATCATCAACCAGCGCGGCAAGGGCGTGTTCTGCATCTATGTCGCGATCGGCCAGAAGATGTCCACGATCGTCTCGGTCGTCAATACCCTGCGCCGGCACAATGCGCTTGAATACACGACCGTCGTTGCCGCCAGCGCAAGCATGCCGGCTTCGTTCCAGTACATCGCTCCCTATGCCGGCTGCGCCATGGCCGAAGAACTCATGCAATCCGAAAACGCGGATGTGCTGATCGTATACGACGACCTCACCAAGCACGCGCAGGCCTACCGCGCCCTGTCGCTGCTGCTGCGGCGCCCGCCGGGCCGGGAAGCCTATCCGGGCGACGTGTTCTATCTGCACTCCCGGCTTCTGGAACGCGCGGCCCGACGTGCGGACTCGCTTGGAGGCGGATCGATCACCGCGATTCCGATCGTGGAGACCCAAAGCGGCGATATCTCCGCCTATATTCCGACCAACGTCATCTCGATCACGGACGGACAGATCTATCTGGAGAGCGAGCTGTTCTTTTCCGGCCAGCGTCCGGCAATCAACGTCGGGCTGTCCGTGTCCCGCGTCGGAGGAGCCGCCCAGACGCGCGCGATGAAGAAGGTCGCCGGACCGCTCCGCATCCATCTGGCGCAGTATCGCGAACTGGCTGCGTTCTCCCAGTTCGGATCGGAGCTGGACGAGGAGACGCAGCGGGAACTGCGCCGCGGCGAACGGCTCAGCGAAATACTGAAACAGCCGCAGTACAAGCCGGTTCCGATGGAGGAACAGGTCGTCGTCCTGCATATCGCCAACCAGGGCGGTTTTTCCAGCATCCCTCTCGACGACATCCACACGTTCGCCGAAGATTTCATCGAGCGGCTCAAGACCACCATGCCCGACCTTCTGGATGAAATCGCGGACACCGGATTGTTCGACGACGCAGCGGCCTCCCGGCTGAATGCGGCGCTGGAGGAGTACCGTCCGCAGTGGATCGCCGAGTTCCACCCCGAGCTGCTGACCGAGCAGCAGGACTGACGGGCGGCGACGCATGGAACAGATCAACGACATCCGGAAACGAATCCGAAGCGTCACCGACATCCAGCAGATGACCCGCGCGATGCAGCTGATCAGCGCGGTCAAGATGCGCCACGCCCGGGCGCAGCTGGAGGCTGTGATGCCGTTTTTCATGCGTTGCGCCGAGACCATGATCGAGATCGAGAAAAGCGGCGCACGGTTCGACAACCGGTTCTTCACACTCCGCCAGAAGGAAGAAGGCGAGACCTGGAAGATCGCTTACTTCATCATGATGGGCGACCAGGGACTGGCCGGCGCATACAACCTCAACGTCATCAACACCGCTGAAACCTACATCCGGGACAAGGAGAAAGAAAACGTCGCGAAAGGGCTTGCGACGGAAACCCGGCTCTACGTCTGCGGAACCATCGGCAAGGAACGGCTGATCCGTTCCGGTTTCAACGTCGACCGGGAGTTCAACTATCCGATCGCTTCGCCCACCTACTACCGCGCGCGCGATATCTCGGACTTCGTCATGGACCTGTTCGATTCGGGCAAGGCGGACCTGATCTATTTCATCTATACCCGCATCACCTCGGCGATCAGCATGCATCCGATGATCACGCGCGTCATCCCGGTCAACACGGAGGCGCTGCAGGAGCTGGTTCCGCCGGAAGCCCTGGTGGCGGATCGCGCCATCGAAGCGTCGGAAAGTGTGGAATACTATCCCGATGCGAACGAAGTGCTTGACTTCCTGATGGACACCTATCTCAACGGCATGGTCTACGGCTTCCTGACCGAAGCGTTCGCCAGCGAGCAGACCGCGCGCATGATGGCGATGGACAACGCGACAAAGACCGCCAAAGACATGCTCGACTCCCTGACACTGAAGAGCAACCAGGCCCGCCAGGCGAGGATCACCAACGAGCTGACGGAGATCGTCAGCGGTGCGGACG
>JAGOFF010000034.1 GCA_017997315.1 Clostridia bacterium | reverse complement strand
CCCGCATGGTGTGGGGCAGACAAGGATTATCCAGATCCCTTCTTCGATCCACGCAAAGCTACCGGACAGGAGCGATCGGGAGCCGGGGCGCACCGGCTTTGCTACAATAGGGGCATCCGGCCGTGCAGCTGGAGCCGATCATTACGTCAAAACTCTCTCCTTTTCTCTGCAACGATTTCCACGGTACTGCGGCACTAACCTGATATAAGGTGGTGAAGCCATGTCCGACTCCGGGATCCTCCGGGCCTTTGACGAGATCTACGAGTCAACGTATGGAAGAACACTGGCCTATGTCACACGGCGCTGCGGAAAAGCGGAAGATATCGCGGATATCCTCCAGGAAACCTATGCGGAAGTCTATTGCGTACTGGTGCGGAAAGGGCTGCAGTACATGGCCAATCCGGAAGCGTTTGTGCTCCGCGTGGCACGTACCCGGCTCCATCGGCATTACACCCGGATGGAGAGAATGAAGATCCAAATCCCGCTGTCCACCCGCAATGATTCGGGAGAGGAAGTCGAAAACGTCGATCTGCCGTCTCCCGGACCCTCGGCGGAGGACCAGGCGATCAACCGCCTTTTCCTCGATGAAGTCGTGCGGCTCATCCAAGACAAACCGATCCGTGTACAGCGGGCGATCTATCTGCATTACGGCCTCGACCTGCCGATCCCGGAGGTCGCCGCGGAGCTGGACGCGAAGGAAGCCACGGTCCGCAGCTGGATTTATCGGACGATCGGCGATGTGCGAAGACGGATGGACGCGGAGGGAGGGTCCCAATGAACGAGCAGGAATGGATCCGGACCGCCGTCCGCGAGCGGCTCCTGAACCGGGCCGCCATCCGGGAGCATGCGATCACCATGGCGGAAGAGCGGCTCCGGACTGACAAAGCGCGGCGTCCGCGCAGGCTGGTGCTGGCGGCGGATCTCCTCCTGCTGGCGCTCGCGGTCGGACTGTTTCTGGCGATCACCGGAAAGCATTGGCTGCCGGCCGGCGAGACCACCCTCCCGACCACCCCCGCCATGACGACGCCCACGACCCGCGAAACCACCCTGCCGACCACAACGGCGGCCACCACCCCGCAGACAAGCGGGACACTGGCGGGTGAACCTGAAACGCAGAGGATCGCAAAGGGCGGGATCGCCGCGTTCCAGCTAAGCCTCTGGAATCTGGCCGGGAAACCTGCCTCAGGATATCCGGAGTATTATGCCGGCGCGTACTTTGAACATCCGATGTCCTACATGTCCACACTCTATGACGACGAATTCACGATCCTGGTCACGTGCGAGCCCTCCCTCGTGGAGCATGATCTGTGGCGGGCGGTCAACCAGGCGGAGGGGATTCCCTACAATCTGATGCCTATGACGATCATACAGGTCGAGCATTCCTACAACGAGCTCCTGATTCAATACAACGCCGTCCTCGACCGGATGTCGGACCCTCCGGCAACCCTGGCGGCGGCGGACCGGGATCTGCTCGTAAAGATCGGCAAAGTCGGCATCGACGAGAAACGGAACGAAGTCTACGTGGAGGTGCCGATCGGTACGACCGGGGTGGCGGAAGCATTGGACCGCGCGTTGGCCGGTGCCGACGGGTACGCCGGAGTCGATGCGGTGATCCGGGTGTACGAGGTAACGGAGATGCCATCGACAGAAGAGATATACGAGATCACCCGTACGTTCCTGTCCGGTCTGGGTCTCCAGGTCATCCCAAACACCGGGGTCTCCCCGGGTGAGAGAATCCGCCTCCCGGAAAGTTTTGAGTCTGTCGAAGACGGGTACCCGATCGGGGAGTTCTTCCGCGAGCGGAATGAGCGTTCCATACAGAACGGGATGGATTTTTCGGCCTTCTTAGGAAAAGATGTCCTGCTGCACGGATACGTCGTATCACCGATATCGGGAGTAGATACGCCGCGGGAAAATATCTATCTGGTCATCGGCAGCGGGGAGGTGGTCGGTTACTGGTTTTGGTCGCCGTCGATTGACCCCGCGGATCCATCCGTCAATCCGACGGACGACCTGATCCTGATGAGGTACCTGGAGGGAGGATCGGACCACTACAACCGATAGGGAGTTCAGGTTATTGGTTGGCCTCCGGCCTGGGTGTTTCCCCGTATCCTCTTCTGCCGCCGGACAAGCAGGAACCCTCCGACGCCGATCCCGGCCACCCCCAGAACGATGAGCCCCAGCCAAAGGAAAGCCAGCGGGGACTGTCAGAACAGGAGGCACAAGATCAGGATCACGGCTGGAATCCTGCCACGAACCAAACGCTTCTTCATGGTGCGCTTCCTGATTTACGCTGAATGGGTTTGGGTGAAATATACTTGGAGTCCGTACCCCCTATGCAAGATATGATGCAGCCGCTTTTATTTTCAGCATACGGCGATTTCTTAAAATCAATACAGGAATAAAACACTCCCTGCAGAAGGCCCAAACCGCCTCCAACCGGCGCTTCCCGGCTTTGCTACAATGAGGACATCCGGGATCCTGCGCGAGGGGAGGCGACATCGTGGACGAAATCATCCGCTGGCTCATGGACGGGGACGCGTCGATCCGGTACCTGACGACGCTCCGGCTGCTGGACGCTCCGCCCGACCGCCTGCGTGCCCTGCAGGATCGGATCCCGGAGGAGGGATACGGGCGCGCCTTTCTGGACGCCCGCGGCGGCACGGGCCATTGGGGTCTATGGTTCTACCAGCCGAAATGGACCTGCACCCACTACACCCTGACCGACATGAAAGCCCTCGGCATGCCTCCCGACACGCCGGCGTGCCGGGAGATGGTCGCGCGGACGTTCGACGAATGCATGCTCCCCGACGGAGGGGTCAACCTCGCCAAAAGCCTGGTGCAGAGTGACGTCGCGATCGACGGGATGATCCTGGATTATGCCTCGTACTTCTGTCCGGACGATCCCCGGATCGGACGGCTGGCCGACTATGTGCTGGACCGGGCGAAACCGGACGGCGGATGGTCCTGGGACGCGAACCGTCCACAGGGGGACCCGCACACCACGATCTGCGTACTGGAAGGACTGGTTTCCTGCGACCGTGCGGGATTCACCGGACATGTGGAACCGATCCCGGCCGCGGTGGACCGTGCGGTCGAGTGGCTGCTGTCCCGATCGCTGCTTCTGGACGGGGAGGAGCGGTTCCGGAAATTGTCGTATCCGTACCGGTACCGGTACGACGTGCTGCGCGAACTGGAACTCCTGGCGCTCGCGGGTGTGCCGTACGACAGCCGCATGGAGCCCGCGCTGCGTTGGCTGGAGGGCAAGGCGGACGCGTCGGGCCGCTGGCGGCTGGAAAACGTCCATCCGGGCGCCCTGCATTTTCCGCTGGAGGAAAGGCGCTCCCCGAGCCGGTTCATCACCCTCAAGGCGCTGACCGTCCTCCGGGCGTACCGGGAATCCCGCACACTTGCGGATGTTTCCAATCCATCCGGTTGAAGCGGCGGCTAAAACGCGTTAGCCTGATAGGGAATCGAAGAATCGGGATCCGTAAGGGCCGGCAGCGGCCGCCGGATTCCGCCATGGAGGAGAAAGAACCACATGGAGACAAAACGCCAGACCCTGACGCTCGATCCCAACCACGACGGGCTCCCTCCCGTCTCCCGGCGCCTGTTCCTGGGCAATACGTTCCGCGCCCCGCGCATCTCGCGGTACGGCTATGACTTTACCGGGTGGCACGCGGATGCGGGTTGCACCCGGCCGCTCACCGACGCGCAGATCCTCGCGCACAGCGGGGCGCTGTATGCGGGATGGATCCCTTGGGACGAACGGACCCGCGAGGCGACGGACGAGTTCCTGCAGGAGACGCGCGAAGCCAAGTACATCACTTCCCGCGCGCCGCTGTACGAGCCCGACACGTTCTACGCCTACTACCCCAAGGCGATCCGCCTGCTGTTCCAGGTCGAGGCGGCCGCGGAGCCGGTGGACGAGGACGTGCTCCGGACGGTCCGCGAGACCCGGGAACTCCGCGCCAAGCTGAAGCTCAAGGTGCCCGACCCGGAGCAGGCGGTCTGGTATATCTGGGGTGACCGGATGCCGGAGGCCGCGGACGCGGACCGGTACGATTTCTACGGGCAGTTCGACTACCCGGGATTCCGGCCGTTCCTGCTCCCCTATCTGCTTCCGGACCAGTCCACGGTCAAGGGGAACATCCTCGTCGTGGCGGGCGGGGGATTCGCGCAGCGCTACAACCAGAACGAAGGCTACCCGATCGCGGAGGCGTTCAACCGGATGGGCTACAACGCGTTCATCCTGCAGCGCCGGGTCGCGCCCTGGGAGCCGATCGATTCGAGCCTCGACCTGCAGCGGAGCGTCCGGTATCTCCGCCACCATGCCGCACGGCTCGGGATCGCGGCGGTCGACCGCATCGCGCCGGTCGGATTCTCGGGCGGCGGGGCCACGATCATCGGGATGGTCGAGCGCTGCTACGGAGCCATCACCCCCGAAGCGATCCATCCGGGCTACGTCCCGGACGCGATCGACGCGATCGATTCAGACTGTGCCGCCGCGATGATCGTGTACGGGGCGTTCGGGACGTTCCAGCACGGCAATCCCCGGGTGCCGTCGCTGTTCCTGGTTGTCGGCGCCAAGGACGAGCTCGCGTTCCGGGGCACGCTGGACTTCACCGCCTCGCTGGGCGACGACATCGTGACGGAGCTCCACGTGTTCGCGGACGCGAAGCACGGGTTCGGCACCGGGACCGGGCTGGGCGCGCAGCATCCTATGCCGATCACCGCGGGCGCGGACGAGTGGCTGCACCTCGCGGACCGGTTCCTCGAGGTCGAGTTCGGGCTCAAGCCGCGGACCACGCCGTACACCGGGAAGTAAACCGGGGCGCGGCGATGAAAGCCGATCCGAAGAGCCGTCTCGAGAGAGGCGGCTTTTCTTTTTCCATGGATGGAACGGTCTCTCCGGTCACAGAACGTCCGCGCCCCCCGGCGTATGCTGATCCCGTGAACGTGAGGACTCCGCGCGCCTTCACGGCGCGCTTTTTTACCGGAGGTACCGGATATGGAAAAGCTGCATAAAATGATGATCCACCTGTGGTTCGACACCCAGGCCGCGGAAGCCGCGGACTTCTACCTGAATGCTTTTGAAAACAGCCGGCGGCTCGGACGGACGTCTCTGCGCGGGACGCCCTCCGGCGAAGTCGACGTCCACACGCTGGAAATCGAGGACCTGCACCTGATGCTGATCTCCGCGGGTCCGGCGTTCCGGATCAATCCGGCGGTCTCATTCATGGTCTCCCTCCCGACCCGGGAGGCCGTCCGGTCGCTCTGGGATGCGCTGAGCGAGGGCGGGCAGGCGCTGATGCCGCTCGACCGGTATGACTTCAGCGAGTACTACGGCTGGATCGAGGACCGGTTCGGGGTGTCCTGGCAGATCATGCACACCGGGGACCGTCCGATCCGGACCCGGATCCGTCCGACCCTGATGTTTGCCGGTCCGAAAGCCGGGCGCGCGGAGGAGGCGGTGCGGTTCTACGGATCGGTGTTCGGGGACAGCGACATCGGGATGCTCTCGCGCTACGGGGAAAACGCTCCGCCGCCCAACACCCCGGAGATGCTCAACTATTCCGAGTTCGTACTCGGAGGCCAGGGTTTCGCGGCCATGGACAGCGCATATACGCATGACTTCGACTTCAACGAGGCGGTGTCGATCCTGGTGAACTGCGACACTCAGGAGGAGATCGACCGGCTGACCGACGAGCTCTCCGCGGACCCGGAGGCGGAGCAGTGCGGATGGGTCCGGGACCGGTTCGGGGTGTCCTGGCAGCTGTCCCCGACCGCGCTGAACGAGTGGATGCACGACGCGGATCCGGAAGCGGTGGCGCGGCTCACGCAGGCGCTCCTCCGGATGAAGCGGCTCGACATCGCGGCGCTGGAGGCCGCGTACCGCGGAGCGTGAGGGCAGGATTGTGTTACACTGGGGATAGCGGCAGACAGCCATCCCCCTAGGCTGTCAAGGGTTTTTGACATCTGTCCCCGCATTTCGGGCGGAGGACCTGTCGCGGTGCAAACCGCCCGGGTGAGACCCATGTTGCAGCATCGACGCCGGATTCTGATCCTGTCGACCGCGTTCCTGCTTGTTTTAGTGTCCGCTTTATCAACGGGCCCCCCGATATCCGCATATGATCCGGGCGCAGTGCAGTATGATGCGGCGAACTCGGTCGGTTATCTGGTCAATCCGGACGGGTTGTCCGTGACGATCGTGCTGTACTACGGCACCCTCCTTGACTGGGTGATCCCCTCCTCCATCCAGGTCCCCCCGCTCGGGCTGCTGCCGGTCACAGCCATCGGGGATCCGAACGGGGAAAAAAACATCACCAGCATCGGCATCACGTCCGTGCATATCCCCGATTCGGTGCGTTCGATCAACGACGGGACGTTCACCTCCTGTACCACGCTGCTCTCCGTGGACTGGCCGGACACCCTCGACTATCTCGGGGTCGAGGTGTTTTACGGCTGCTCCAATCTGAACCAGGTCAAGACCCACAGCAGCGGCTGGATCAGCGGCACGGTCCTCCTTCCGGACGGAATCGACCGGATCGAGTCGAAATCGTTCTCCCAGTGTTTTTACATCCGGCATGTCCGGATTCTCTCAAGCGTTCAGATCATCGGATTCCGTGCTTTTCATGGCGACGTTGCGCTGGAAACCGTCGAGTGGGGCACGTCTCCCCCATCCGCCGCCATCGCACAGGAAGCGTTCCGGGACTGCATCGGACTGCGGGAGATCGACATTCCGGCGACTTGCGCCTCCATCGGACTGAACGCGTTCTTCAACACCCCCTGGTACCGGGATCTGACCGGGGATCTGGTCATCGTGGGCGACGGGCTTCTGCTCAAGGTGAATTCCAATCCCGAAGCGTTGTTTGTACCGTCCCATGTCAAGACGGTCTGCGCAGGCGCTGTCACCGGGCGCACCAACCTGTATTCGGTCGCCCTGCCGGAAGGCGTGCTCTTTCTCAACGACTACGCGTTCACCGACAACGACAAACTCTACATCATCAACGTTCCGGAGAGCCTGGATTACTTCTCGCCACAGGCATTCACCGGTGGAAAACCCCATCGCGAACTGGTTTTCTTCGGTTTTGAAGGATCCAGGGCGGAGTACAGCGTCAACAACGCCTTCCCCGAATCCGACCGCCCCGACTTCAAAAGGATGGGGTATGTCCGGTTTGAGTCCATGGGCGGGACTGCCGTCCCGACGAAGGTCATTGTGTATGGATTCCGTGTAGCGGAACCTGCGGCGCCCCTCCGGGCAGGGCACTATTTCGAGGGATGGTACACCGGAACGGACTTCGTTCGGCTGTGGGATTTCACGGTTGACGAGATCAGCCAGAAATCCACCACACTGTATGCGCGCTGGTCGCTCGACATCCCGGTCGGTTTGGTGGCGGCCCGGATTTCCGGCACGGAAACGGACCTCGGCTGGGTGCCCGTCGAAGGCGCGGACGGGTATGACCTCTTCCGGGCGCCCGCCGGCACGGACCAGTGGGTGATGAGTCGGACGACGGAGACCACCAGCTGCCGGGATACCGGATTGACGGCCGGATCCGCCTACCAGTACCGGGTGCGCGCGTACTCCCTGTACGGGACGGTCCGGTTCGAAAGCGACCTGTCCTCCCCGCTCTACGTTTCGGCCACCCCGGTGCCGACCCCCAAGCCCGGGGTCACACCCACCCCGCTGATTCCGGTCGTCCCGCCGCCCACGACCACCGCCGCGCCGTCGACGGCGACCGCTCCAGGCAGCAGTTCGTCTGCAGGGGACACGATCCCGGGTGCGGGCACCACGACGGAACCCGTCGAAACCACGCAGCCCTCGAGCGCCTCCGGAAGCTCCGCCGCTTCGAGTACGACCGGAAGCATCCGGCCGGGCACCACGACACGTACCGGCACCACAACGGACGTGACGACAACGGGAGCGGGGACGACCGGATCCGGCAATGCGGACATCCCGGCGGATGCGCACTCCCGTCCAGGCCTGCTCTGGATCATCCTGCCGGTCACTCTGCTGCTGACCGGTGGAGCCGTTGCGGTCATCTATTCGAAGGTTATCCGAAAATACAAGAAATAGGGTCGTTCCGCAGCGCCGCCCGCCCCGCCCCCGCGGCCTCGCGCAGGAACGCAAGCACCAGCGGGTGCGGCGCCCCCGGTGCGGAAGCGAATTGCGGCTGGAAGAGCGTGGCGACGTGAAACCGGCGGCCGGCAAGTTCCAGCAGCCGGACTTCACCGGTCTCGTCCGTCCCGGCCGCCTGGAACCCCGCGGCCTCAAACGCCGCCCGGAGCGCCGGGTTCAACCCGAACCGGCAGGTGAACCGTTCCGTCGCCGACGCCGCGCCGTACCATGCCGCGGCGCGCGATCCCGGACGGAACGACACCGTCCGGTCCTCGCCGACAAACGAGCAGCTCATCGGCACGACCGCGAGGTCATCCGGATCCGCCTCCGGACTCGATTCCGCATGCGCCGCCCGCGCGTTTCCCAGTACATCCCGTACGAATCCGACGACCGCATGCTGTGCCCCCTGGCAAGTCCCCAGGTACGGCACGTCCCGTTCCCGCGCATAACGGATCGCCGTCAGTGCGCCGCGCGTGCTCCGGTACTCGCCCGGTCCGCCCCACAGCCCGTCGAAACGAGCGAGGTCTGCGGCCGCCGCCCCGTCGCTTTCCGCGTCAGCCGTCGATATCCACTCGACCACAAGCTCCCGGTCCAGCGCAACCGCAGCGTGGCGGAGCGCGGCCTCGGTCGCGGCATGCGACGGCCGGGAATCCTCCCGATCGCCGAGGATGCCGATCCGCAACGGTTTTTCCACTCCCATGTTCCCGCCTCCTCTGCCGCCGGTCCCGCGGCGATGGGTCTACCGATCCAATCTACTCCCGCGCGACGGGATTTTCCATGCTCTCAAGCGCCGCTTGCACCCGTTCCCGGCCCGACTCAACCGACTCTTGCTTTCCCGCGCCGTGCAGGTTTGCTACAGTGAGGACGGTGATCACCGGAACAGACGCCCTGCACCGCATACGACGGGCCGACGCACGACGGGCCCGGGAGGAAACGAAGATGTTCAACACCGTATCGACCGGCCGCAAGATCGCGGAACTCCGGAAGCAGAAGAACATGACGCAGATGGAACTCGCCGACCGCATGGGCGTAAGCTACCAGGCAGTCAGCAACTGGGAGCGGGGCAACTCCATGCCCGACATCGCAAAGCTGGAGGACCTGGCCCGGGCATTGGAGGTGTCGATCGACGACCTGCTTGGGAACGACGCCCCGATCCGACTCGCGAAACATTTCATCGCGGGGGACGAGAAGGAATACATCCGGGAGGAAAAGGCCGGGTTGGAGGATCTGGAGGAACTCGCACCGTTGCTTAAACCCAAGCAACTCGGCGACGCGTTCGAGGAGTTTGCCGACCGGCCGGACAAGCCGGTGACGCTGGCCGCCCTGCGAGGGATCGCCCCGTTCCTGAGCAAGGGGGATCTGGACCGGTATATCGAAAAGGTGGAAGTCGGAAGCATCCGGGAACTCGCCGGGATCGCCCCGTTCCTGGAACGCGCGACGGTCGACAAACTGGCGGCCCGGGCGACGGAAGCCGGAGACCTGGACGCGCTCGCCTCGATCGCACCGTTTGTGTCCAAGGGCATCCTGGACGCGCTGGTCGGTCAGAGCGGGGACCTGAAGGCCGATATTGCCGGATTGAGCCGGATCGCACCGTTCCTGTCCAAAGAAAAACTGGGGGAACTCGCGCTTGCCGCGATGGAGACCGGGTCGGCACGGGATATCGGGCGGCTGGCGCCGTTCCTGCCCAAAGAGGTGCTTCGCAAGCTGGCCGAACGGATCCTCAAGGAGGTCGGGGTATCCGGACTGGGGCCGATCGGACCGTTCCTGTAAGGGCAAAACGGGGAGCGGCCATACAGATGGCCGTTGCCGCCGTACCGGGCGGAGGGAATCGACAGGATTCTCTCCGCCCGGTTTCTTGTTTCGTTTAAACGAATTATACTGGGAAAAACGCGGAAAGGCGGCCGACGGGGATGGAGTACATGACGACGCGGGAGGCCGCCGTCCAGTGGGGCGTGACGGAACGCCAGGTACAGCTGCTGTGCAAAAAGGGCGCGGTCGGCGGCGCGGTCCGGTTCAACCGGGTCTATGCGATCCCCCGCGGTACGCCGAAACCCCGGGATTCCCGACGCGCCCCGGACGCCCCGCGCACGGAGACGCCGTCTCCCCAAACGGCCGTGCCCGAAATCGGGCGGTTCCGCGAGATCCTCGACCGTTTCCCCTACCGCATCAACATTTCCGATGCGGAGGGGTATATGGTCTACGCCAACCAGGTGTTCATGGAGGGTACCATGGACGGTGTGGCCGAGACCGAACTCGGTCGGTACAACATCCTGCGCGAGGAGATGCTGGAGGCATGGGGGCTGACGGACCACATCCGGCGCGCGTTCGCCGGGGAGACGGTATACACGCCCAACCTGGAGTTTCCCAACCGGGCGATGGTGGGGACGCGGTACAAGAAGGAGTACGCGTTTCTGAGCCTGTACCACGACGTATCCTCCTTTCCGCTGTTCGAAGACGGCCGGCTTTTATACGTCGTGACCGTGTTCGTACCGGTGCGCCGCCTGAGCGAGCGCCGTGAGGTCCAGCGCGGACGGGAGTACATCGAGGCGCACTGGCACGGGCCGTACTCCGCGGATTCCGCGGCGGCGGCGGCAGGGTTGAGCGTATCCCGGTTCAACCGGCTCTTCCGCGGGGACGCGGGTTTCACGCCGCGCGCGTACCACGCGGAGATCCGGTTCGGACACCTCAAGGCGGCGCTTCTCGATCCAAACCTCTCCGTGGCGGAGGCGTTCGCGGCGTGCGGCATGGACTACAACAGCCATTACGTCACGCAGTTCACGCGGATGGCGGGATGCACGCCGACGCAATACCGCAAAAACGGCCGCTCCGGCCGTCCCGGCGCCTTGGAACCGTAATAAGCCACCCGTCGAGCACCGGCTCTTTGCATAATCCGGGCTGGATTCTTCCTGTCGCGCCGCCCACCCGTGGGATATGCTTTTCCCGATCGGCCAGAGGCCGGTACCGGCCGACCCGCCCGCTGCGCGTCCGTCGGCCGGAGCACCCGTGACGGAGGTACCCTATGAAGATTCGTCCAGGCAGAATCCTGATGCTCCTGGCAATGACGGCCTGCCTGTTCTTGACCGCCGCGTGCGGCGGAACGGCCGGACCGGGAGGCAAACCGGCCGGCACCACCACCGCGGCTTCGCCCGCCGGTACGACGACCGCAAAGCCGGGCGGGAACGGAACAGAACCCACCACGGTGATCGTCCCGGGCGACACGGCCTCCGGGAAAAGCATCACGGTCACGATGCCGGAGGACTGGACCCAGGTAGCGGACTCCGCCGCGCTGATCCAGTACCAGAAAATCACCCACTCTTTCATCGTCACGATCGAGCCCTTCACGTCGGACACGCTGGACGGGGTGGTCGCCGAGGCAACCGGGATCTACGGAACGAGTTTTAACGGATTCAAAGTCACCGACGGTCCGGACAGCCTTAAAATCGCCGGGCACGACGCCCGATCGCTGACGTTCACCTGTGAACTCTCCGGTATGGACATGAAATTCCGGTACTTCTATGTGTTCGAGGGCGACGACCTGTACGTCCTCAGTTTCGCGGACCTGGCGAACAGTTTTGACAGCCTTGAGCCGGAATACGCGGTCATCCTGGACAGCGTGGAGTTCAAATAAGGAGACTGTCCGGGGGCGGCGCGTACTCCGCGCCGGATGGACAGCCGCCGGCACCCGCGGGTTCCACTCCCCGCGGGTGCTTCCATATTCCCGGAACCGGGTTGCGGATCCTTCACTGCTGAATTATCTTGGAAGCAGCAAGAAGTATTTCGTTTCGCAGGCGCATCCGCCCTCCGTCACCGGTTGACGCCATTCCCACATCCAGGAGGATCCTCCCATGTTTTTCACCCGATACAACCCCATGACTCCCGACGAGATCGACCGGCAGACCGCGGGGCACCCCCGGGCGGACGGACAAGGCAGCGACGCGCTGGCGGGCTGGATGTTCGAGGCCCGGCTCGAGGGGCCCTACGCCCCGGAGAACCTGTCCTATGAAATCCTCGACGCGGGCCGGCTGCAGTTCCGCGAGAACGGCGTTCTGTACGACGCGCCCTACGCCGCCGCCGAGACCGCCGGGCTCGTCCTCCTCACCCACCTCGTGCCGGGGACTTCGCGCGGCTGGCACCTGGCGCTCGACGTCCGTACCCGCGCGCTCGCGGCGTTCGAGACCTGGTTCGGGATCGAGGTACCGATCGGGGGCGACCGCACCGGCACCCGTCCGCCGACCGGTATGCGCTCGATCCCCCGCGAGATCCAGCGGCAGATCCACTTCGGCTGGGCGGATCGCGGGGACGGCGTCCGGCCGGAACAAATACCGACGACGACCAACCGGCTCGAGGGGCGCGGACTCCACTGGCGGCAGGATGACGGATACGAGCAGCTGACCTTTTTCCCGAGCGTGGTGTGCTCCACGTTTGTCGAGCTGAGCGACCCGCGGGGCGGCATCACGATGGCCAACCCCTCGGACTACCTCCGGTTCGACGACACGCATTACGTCTACGCGCGGTGGGACGTCGAATTCTCCGGAGGGATGCGGATCGAGGCGCTGGACCTTTACGGGATGCGCGCCGCGGGGGTCGCGTTCGGCTTTGACGAGTCCGACGCCCTTGTCTACGCGCTGCACACCGCCGGAATCGAGGTCACCGGGGACGCCGCGCATCTGGAAAGCATCGCCGACTGGGGCGGCAAGGCACCCCCGATGGCGTCACTCCGGGGCAAGGGCGCGCGGTACGCCTACCGCCCGATGGACTTCGACACCCCCATGACGCACGAGGAGGCGCTCCGGTACGCCGCGGAGGCACAGCATATCCTGGAAAAAGACGGCTTGAACGTGATGGACAGCCGGAACGCGCTGCCGTTCTCCGGCTACCTGGCCGGCCGGCGGTTCCGGGTCCGGCTCGACGGCGAGAAGCATGCCGCCGCACCCTGGGGCGGAACCGGCGAACCGGTATATGAGTACGACGTAGCCGGTCCGGACCGGCTGCGCTGGCGCCATCCCGGAGGGGAGTGGCGGGAGGAGAAGTACATCGCGTTCGAGGTCGCCCGGGACCTGATCCTGTTCTCCCACATGCTGACCGGGGATCCGGATTACGCAAACCTCACGCAGGCGGTGGATTTTTCCAACGGGCTTGCGACCACGGTGCGCGCGCAGATCGGGAACTGGCACAGCGGATGGGAGGCCGGCGGTCACGCCCGGTTCGGCGTGCTCGAATGCGACGGGATCACGCCCCCCTTCGCACGGCGACACCACTTCACCACCGACCTGGTGGGCAAGAGCTACGCCTGGGCGTACAGCGAAACGATGAGCTCGATCCACGTGTACAGTTCGCCCGAGAGCTTCAGCTGGACGATCTTCCAGGCGGACAACAGCGGGGGCGCGACCTGGAGCAGCCCGTGCTTCTATATCAAGCTCCGGGACGACGCGTACCTGTTCCAGTGGGGCGAGGAGAACTGCAACGGTACCCAGGGACTGGTGGTGTTCAATCCCAACCTGATGCAGGACAGCGGATTCTCCTACGGCGTGAACCACGATCGGCTCAGCCTGCATGTCACCGGGGCGTACGCGCGCAAGCTGGGACAGTTTGACATCCTGAAGCACTACGGCAGGACGTCGAGCCTGTAGCGGGAGGACGGCGGAGTCCGGATGAAACGTCCCGGGCAGGGTGCGGAAATCCGTTCGGGGCGGTACAATCATTCCATCCGATCCCCGTCCCACGCCGGGCGGAATCCCTGGAGGATCCATATGAAAAAACCCAACATCCTGATCGTGATGACCGACCAGCAGCGCGCCGACCTGCGCAAGTCGGAAGGCTACCCGCTCGACACCATGCCCTTCCTGGACGCGTGGAGCCGGGAAGGCACCGATTTCTACGGAGCGTACACCCCCAACCCGACCTGCCTGCCCGCGCGAGTGAGCCTGTTCACCGGCCGGTACGCAAGCTGTCACCACGCCCGCACCAACCACAACGCCGCGGATGCGTACTACACCGAGGACCTGCTCGATGTGGCCAAGGGCGCGGGGTACCGCACCGCGCTCTGCGGCAAGAACCACTCCCACCGCACGCTGTCCGACTTTGACTTCTGCGAGGCGAACGGACACGACGGCCCGGACCAGGAGTATGGCCGGACCCCCGCGGAACGGGAGTTCGACACGTTCATGAAGTCCCTCCGCCACCGTGAGTGCCACACGCCCTCCCCCTGCACGGTCGAAGAGCAGCAGCCCTACCGGAACGTCTCCGCCGCGTTCCGTTTCATCGACTCCCTCGACCAGGATCAGCCGTTCTTCGCCTGGGTCTCGTTCGCGGAACCCCACAATCCGTATCAGGACCCGGCTCCCTACTTCGACCTGTTCCCGCCCGAGAGCCTGCCGCCGCTGCACTCCTCGACCGCCGACCTCGCGGCCAAGGGGCATCGGTTCCCCTGGCTCCGTTCATGCTGGGAGAACGCGTTCGGGGAGGACATCGAGAAAAACATCGCGCGCACCCGCTCCAACTACCACGGCATGCTCCGG
>JAGOFF010000033.1 GCA_017997315.1 Clostridia bacterium | reverse complement strand
TCGGCCGGGGGGCGGACTGGTTCCTCAAGTCCCGGGACGACGACCACGACGGAATCCCGCAGTCCGAGCACGGCGATGAGGCGGGATTTGACGACAACACCGCGTTCATGGAGTACTCGACGATCGAGTCCCCCGATCTTTGCGCCTATCTGGGGTTGTTGTACGAGGCTCTCGGCGACCTGGGCAAGATGCTCGGCAAGGAAGAGGCGGAAGTCGAGGACTGGTACCGCAAATCACGCGGGATCATCGACCGCATGGTCAAGACCTTCTGGAACGGCGAGCGCTTCATTGCGATGAAGAGCGGCACGCACGAGGAGATCGCTACCGGATCCTGCCTGTTCTACATGCCGATCGTGCTGGGCAAGCGGCTTCCGCCGGAGATCCTCAGCAAGATGGCGGCCGATCTGGCCGAGGAAGGCGAACTCCTGACGGAGTACGGCCTCGCATCGGAGAAACTCTCCAGCGACAACTTCCGGACCGTCGAGATGGCCAAGGGTTTCATCCTCCCGCCGACCCAGCTCCATATCGTCACCGGACTCTACGACGCCGGATACGAGGATTTGGCCAAGAAGATCGCGTCGAGGTACTGCAAAGCGATTTACGACTTCGGCTTCTGCATGCTGATCAATCCTCTGACCGGCAATTTCGGCGGTGGCGCCGGTGGCAGTTGGCCGGCTTGCGCCTACATTGTGCTGGCGGATCTCGCCAGCAGCATGTGAGAAGTCGTCTTCAGACGGAAGGAGCGAAAAGATGAAAGTAGCAGTCATCGGTGCGACCGGCAAAGCCGGAAGATTGATCGCGAAAGAAGCAAAGAGCCGCGGATATGAAGTGACCGCCGTCACGCGTCCCTCCTCGATCGGGCGCCTGGAAGACGACTATCCGGTCATCGCAAAAGATATCTTCGAACTCACCAGCGAGGATTTCCGCGGTTTCGACGTGGTGGTCGACGCGTTCGGTACGGATTTCGGCAAACCCGGGAACGAGTACATGCACGTGACCACCGTGGAGCACCTGATCCAGGTCATGGAGCCGCTGCCCGATACGCGGCTGATCGTGATCGGCGGCGCGGGCAGCCTCTTCAAGGACGAAACCCGCACCAAACGGGTTCTCGAGTTCATCCCGCCCGCGATGCGTGCGGTGCCGGAAGCGTCGTTCGAAGCCTACAAGAAACTTCTGGCCAGCAAGATCAACTACTCCTTCATGAGTCCTGCCGAGACCTTCGACGCGGGCGGCCCGCGGACCGGCAAGTACACCCTCGGTACCGACGTCGCGATCCTCAACTCGGTCAACCGCAGCTACATCACCTACGCGGACTACGCGGTCGCGATGGTGGACGAGTTCGAGAACCGGCAGTTCGTCCGGAAGCGCTTCACCGCGGTTTCCGAAGCCAAGTTCAAGAACGACGCCAAGAACGATTTCGTCTTCGGCCCCAACGCGTTCACCCGGTACGGCGCGTATTTCGGGATCTACGCGGGACCGGGCAGCAGCGGCGGATACGCCGGCGGCGATCTGTACATCGGATCCCGGCGGGGCATCATCTCCTCCGTGCCGACCAACCGGCTGATCAGCATCTATCCGATCCATCACGGGAAAAAGGTTCCGTACGCGGTGATGGCGACCGCGACCGAGCTGACCCTGCGGACCCAGTACGGGAATCTCCGGATCTGCATGGCGGAAGACAAGCTGATGATGATCAAGGGCGAGAACGGCCTCGGGATCCGGATGAACAAGCAGATGGTCCCTCATGAAATCATGAAGCCGCGCGGCGACAAAGCCTGGGAAGGCGCGTTCCGCTGGGTGTGCTGCATGGTCTTCAACCCGCTCCGGGGCCGCATCGACATGGACGCCAAGTGGGACTGGGAGAAGCTCACCACCCCGATCGTGAAGGGCGACGTGCTCCCGGACGAGAACGGAGAGCTCCTGCTCGCCGTCGAGGAATTCACGCACGCCGGGTGGCTGCGTGACGCGTATCCCACCTACGAAGAGGGTCTGGCGGACGCCACGCGCGACTTTGAGTCCTTCCTCGCCAAGCAGCCCGAACTCCCGCTCCTGTACGCGGATCAGCGCCGGGAAGCCGCCTACATGACCTGGTCCCATGTCGTAAGGGCTTCGGGTCAGATCAAACGTCCTTTCATGTACATGATGGGAACCTCCTGCGCCTCCGCGTGGCAGATGTGCGAGAATGCGGTCGCTCTCAAGAACAATTTCCCGCTTGCGATCGAACTGATGCTCAACATGATCGATCAGCAGTCCCCGACCGGCCAGCTCCCCGACCTGTACGACGACATGAAGGGCGGCTTTACGAAAATGAAGCCTCCGGTCCAGGGCTGGGCGCTCGACATCCTCATGCGGGAGCATGATTTCGCGACGGAGTTCCCCAAGGACAAGCTCACGTATCTGTACGAAGGATACGCCAAGTGGGCGGACTGGTTTGCTGCCTGGCGCGACGACGACGAGGACGGCGTCTACCAGTACGACCATGGGGACGACTCGGGCAACGACGACGCCGCGGTCTTCAAGTACAGTCTCCAGATGGAGCTCCCGGATCTCAACGCCTTTGTCGCTCTGCTTTGTGAAAAGCTCGGGGACATCGCGAAGATCCTCGGACGGGGCGAAGCGGTTGCGGAAGCCTGGTACAAGCGGTCCAAAGACCTGATCGCCGCCATGATCCGGGATCTCTGGAACGGGGAACGGTTTGTCGCGCATGTGAGCGGGACCCACCGGGTGGTCGACAATGCCTCCATCATGTTCTACCGGCC
Source organism: Clostridia bacterium (assembly GCA_017997315.1). Taxonomy (GTDB): domain Bacteria; phylum Bacillota; class Clostridia; order Saccharofermentanales; family UBA5734; genus JAAYKS01. Next base: position 12,181 of record JAGOFF010000033.1, on the reverse strand, counting down.
ACTGGTACTCGGAAACCGTTTGCCGAAGGACATCCTCGACAAGATGGCCGCGGACCTGTCCGAAGAGGGTGGATACCTTACCCCCTACGGACTGGGTGCGGAGCGGATCACCAGTGTGGAATTCAACAAGACTTCCTTCGGGAACGGCGGCATCCCCGCTTCCGAGAACCTGTTGATCGCCACCGGGCTCTACTATGCAGGCAAGACGGATCTGGCCAAAAAGATCGCGAAACGCTACTGCGACGGTGTTCGGCTTGGCGGATCCCCCTTCTTCGGGGTTGCACCCGGATTCATGGGGAGCTGGGGAGCGGCATCGTTCCAGGCGCTCGCGAACCTGTTCTGCAACATGTAGGCGAATCCTGCTTACATCTTCCCCTATCGAGAACGGCGGGACCGCTTCCCATGATGGGAGGCGGTCCCGTCGTTTGTTCCCGGTGCATCCGGATACCGGCTGTTCTTGCCTGCGGACACCCTCTTTGTTATCCTCTAGTGGCAGACCATCCCATGGAGGTGACGATCATGAAAACGAGAGAGACCACGCTGCGCAACCCGGACCCGACGGGATTTGCCGGATAGCGGATTCCTCGCGTTTTTCCGCTCCGCCGCCTGTGAGGTCCTCCTTGGACGGAAGTCCCTGTCCCATGCGGGATGGACGCCCCGTCCCGAAGGAGTGTTCATGTTTTCACGCATCAAAGCCTTCATCCGCTGGTACCGGCCTTATGTCAAAACGCTGGCTCTGGTACTTTTCAGCGCCCTCGCCTTTTCCGGTCTGACTCTGCTGATCCCGCTGCTCACCCGCCACATCACCAAAGACATCCTGGAAGGCGATCCCGCCGGTGCACCCGCCCGACTGCTCCTTACGGGTCTTGCGATGCTGGTGGTGATCGGGTTCCAGATTCTGTTCGAGTTCATCTTCGACATCCGCGGTCACGTCATGGGCGCGGCGATGGAGCGCGACATGCGCGACACGCTGTTCGCCCACCTCACCCGCCAGTCCTTCGGATTCTTCGACCGCGCCAAGACCGGAGATCTCATGAGCCGGTTGACAGGAGACCTGCTCAACATTGCGGAGCTTGCGCACCACGTGCCGGAAGACATCCTCGTGAACGTGACCCGGTTCATCGGCGCGATGATCATCCTGTTCCTGATCAACGCGCGTCTCACGCTGGGCATCCTGGTGTTCCTGCCGTTCCTGATCGCATTCAGCATCCATTTCAACAACCGGATGCGGCGGGCGCTGGCGGTGTCGCGCGAGCGGATCGCCGAGGTCAACAGCCAGGCGGAGGACGCTCTTGGCGGCATCCGCACCGTGCAGGCGTTCACCAATGAATCGCTCGAACAGGAGCGGTTCGCCCATACCGGCCGGCTGTTTTTCGAGAGCCGGCGCGCCATCTACCGCAACGAATCCTGGAACGCGACCGGCGTCGAAGCGCTGGTCCGCATCCTCACCGGCGGAGTCACGGTGTTCGGCGCGCTGGCGATCACCCGGCAGTCGTTGGACCTGCCCGACCTGATCACGTTCCTGCTCTATATCGGCAGCCTGACCGATCCGGTCATGCGGCTGGTGTACACCTCCCTCACCTACCAGAACGGCATGGCGGGCTTCATCCGGTTTCAGGACCTGATGTCGCGGGAGCCGGACATCCGGGATCGTCCCGACGCCCGAAACCTGGAGATCCGTCGCGGCGACATCCGGTTCGATCAGGTCACTTTCCGGTATCAGGGGACCGGCCGGCCTGTGCTGGCCGATCTCGATCTGGAAATCCGTGCGGGGGAGACCGTCGCGCTGGTGGGCCCCTCCGGAGCCGGGAAGACCACCCTTTGCTCCCTGATCCCGCGCTTCTACGACGTGGAAGCGGGCAGCGTGCGCATCGACGGGGTCGATGTCCGGGATGTCCGCCTTGCGTCACTCCGCGGATCGATCGGCATCGTCCAGCAGGATGTGTTCCTGTTCGCCGGCACAGTGGCCGAAAACATCCGGTACGGCAGGCCCGACGCGACGGACGATGAACTCGTGGAAGCCGCCCGCCGATCCGGCGCGCACGCATTCATCGGGAAGCTCCCGCACGGATACGACACCGAGGTGGGAGAGCGGGGCGTCCGGTTGTCCGGGGGCCAGAAGCAGAGGATCAGTCTCGCGCGGGTCTTTCTCAAGAATCCGCCGATCCTGATTTTCGACGAAGCGACTTCCGCGCTCGACATGGACAGCGAGCGGGAAATCCGCGCCTCGATGGCCCGGCTCGCAGCGGGACGCACCACGCTGATCATCGCGCACCGGTTGTCGACGGTACGCAATGCCGATCGTCTGGTCGTGCTGACCGACGACGGAATCGAGGAGCAGGGCACTCACGAAGAGCTTCTCCGCGCGAACGGGATCTATGCCCGTCTGTACGGGTCGCAGGAGGAGAACGATGCTGCGGCCGAAGACGGCCTGTCTCCGGGCGGATCGCTTCTCTTTGCGCAGGCGGATCCATCGGAGGAATCCCCTGCCGCGGCCGATCTCCCCTGATTGCCGGAAAACGCTGCCGAGGAGACCAAAGAGGACCTGCGTCCACCCGGGCGCAGGTCCTCTCTTTTGCATAAAACCGACCGGTGGACGGGCCGTTATCCGTTGACGGTCTCCGCCTGACGGATCTCCCCTCCCAGCGTCTTTCCGATCCGCTTGATCAGCCGTGCGGTCTCGGCCTCGATCTGTTCGGCGGTCAAGGTACCCTGGTCGGAACCCAGCCAATACCGGAACATCACCGACTTCTTGCCGGGAGGGACCTGCTTGCCCCGATACTCCTCGACAAACACGCACTCGCGGGCCACGCCCAGAACCAGTTTTTCCAACTCCGCCCAGGGCACCGCCTCGTCGAGCAGGACCGAGAGATCCAGTTCGACCAGCGGGAACGTCGGGAGGTGCCGGAACCGGTTCTCCCGGGAGGGCAGCGGCCGGAGACGGTCGGTGCGCAGTTCGAACACAGCGGCGCGGAGGCGCTTGATGCCGGCCGAAGCCGCCGCTTTGGCCGACAGGACACCGACACTCCCGATGACCGCATCCTCCGCAACCACATTGAGCCAGATCTTCGGATCGGCCCACGCCGGCTTCTCCCGCTGTTCAAAGGCATACGATTCGATCATGGTGATCCGGGGCATCCCTTCGAGAATCCCCTTGGCGGCTCTGAACAGTCCAACCGGATCCTGTCCCGCAACGGCGCCGCCCACCATGCGCGGCTGCTCCGGGAGCGTCTCGACGGGGTCGCTCGGATGGGTCTCGCCCGGCCGGTAGACCTGCGCCATCTCATAGACCCGGAAGGCGTCGTAGTTCCGCTGGTTCACGACGATGGCCTCCAGAATGCCCGGCACCAGCGAGGGACGCAGGCAGGAGGTGTCCGGAGCGGGCGGAGTCGCGAGTTCGAGACACTCCTCCGGGCGGATGCCCGCGGCCTCGAGCAGCCGCCGGTCGACCCAGGGATAGGTGTAGATCTCCTGCATCCCGGCGCGGAACGAAAGATACTCCCGGATGGCGCGCCCGGATTCGTGGTCCCGCTGGGTGACCGGATGGTCCAGCCGGACGACCGGCGGGATGAAATCGAACGCGTCGTATCCGATCATTCGCGCGACTTCCTCAAGGATGTCGTCCGGCAGCGACACGTCGCCCGTGCCGCGCCACGTGGGCACCGCGACCTGCAGCCGATCCCGGTCCCCCTTCACGACAAAACCGAGCGGGGCCAGGCAGTCGGACACCTCATCCGGAGTGAGCGTACGGCCCAGCCGGACGTTGAGAAAAGCCATGTCGACCGGGATGACCGGTGCTTCTTCGCTGACCGGTCGGCAATCCGTGAATCCGACGAGCGCGGCATCGGGCTGGATTCTGCGGATCAACCAGTCCGCCACTCCCATCGCCTGATCCATCCGCGCGGCATCGATCCCCTTCTCGTTGCGGGAGCTGGACTCGGTCCGGACACCGTGCCGCTGTGCGGAACGGCGCACCGAGATGGGATCGAACTGCGCCAGTTCGAGGATCATTTCGGACGTGTCCGGATAGATGGACTCCCCTTTGCCGCCCATGATCCCGCCCAGGGCCATCGGACCCGCGGCGTCGCAGATCATCAGATCCTCCGCCGTCAGCGACAGCTTCGCTCCGTCCAGGAGTTCCAGCGTCTCGCCGGGCCTGGCGGTGCGGACCCGGATGCCTTCACGCACCCGTTTCCGGTCGAATCCGTGGGTCGGTTGTCCGGTCGCGAGCATCACATAGTTCGTGATGTCCACCAGATTGTTGATCGGACGGATCCCGACTTTCCAGAGCGCGAGACGGAGCCAATATGGAGAGGGGCCGGTACGGAGCCCTTCGTAGACAACCGCGGCATACCGCTTGCAGCGGTCGGGCGCATCGATCGAAACCGGCACCCCTTCCCCCTTCTCCGGGATGGAAAACGCCGGGAGCGGGCGGAGTTCTTTCCTGTAGATGGCCGCAAGTTCCCGGGCGATCCCGTAGTGGCACCAGAGGTCCGGGCGGTTCGTCATGGACTTGTTGTCGATCTCCAGGAGGATGTCGTCCAGTTGAAGCACCTCCTCGAGCGGGGTGCCGGGAACCGCCTCCCAGTCGGTCAGGTCCAGGATTTCGTGGTCGTCGGCCGCCGGGAACAGGTCTTCGAGCCCGATCTCGCCGGCGGCGCAGATCATTCCGAAACTCGGGACGCCGCGGAGCTTCGTCACCTTGATCTCGACCGGATCCCCTTCCCCGTGCCAGCGAACAAACGAACCCGGCAACGCTGCGGCGATCCGCTGCCCCGCATACAGGTTGGATCCGCCGCATACGATCCGGACAGGCTCTTCCCCGCCGGCCTCCACTGTGCAGACCCGGAGTTTGTCGGCCTCAGGATGGGCCTCCACCGCGAGAATGCGGCCCACGACGATTCCGCGCAGGGCGTCGGCCAGGTTCAGGGTGCCCTCCACCTCCACGGTGCGCATGGTCAGATCGTAAGCCAGACGCTCCATGGTGAGGGACTCCGGCAGATCCACATATTCGCGGATCCAGTTGAGCGACAGTTTCACGTGCGTGCCTCCTATCTGAACTGGGTCAGGAACCGCAGGTCGGCGCTGTGGAACAGGCGGACGTCGTCCACCCCCGTGCGCATCATCACCAGCCGGTCGAGCCCGATGTTGATGTAGAATCCGGTCCAAACCGCGGGATCCAGGCCTGCCGCGCGCAGGACATTGGGATGTGGAGTTCCGCCCGGCATGACCTCGATCCAGCCGACGTTCTTGCAGACTTTGCAGCCGACGCCGCCGCAGACCAGGCAGCGCATGTCGATCTCGAATCCCGGTTCGACAAAGGGGAAGAAGCCGGCGCGCATCCGGACCTCGACCTCGCGGCCGAATACACGGTCCAGGATGGTGCTGACCAGCAGCTTGCCCGAAGCGAAGGAGAAGTCCTTCTCCACGATCAGCGCTTCATATTGGTAGAACGCGCGCTCGTGGCGGGCATCCGTGGTTTCGTTCCGGTACACGTGGCCCGGATAGACGAACCGGGCGGGCGCGCCGTGGCGCATCAGATGCCGTACGCTGCCCCCGGTCAGGTGCGGACGCAGGCACAGCCTTTCGGCGCCGGAAGCGTCTTCGGTGCCCCGGATCCAGTAGGTGTCCATGGACTCGCGCGCGGGGTGGTCCGGCGGGAAGTTCATATTGTCAAATGCGTACTTCTCGCTGGTGATCTCATCTTCCGAGTAGATCTCGAATCCCAAGGATCGGAACGCGTCGTTGAGATCATGGCACATCTGCGTGACCGGATGGAGCGCACCGGTCCCCGGCACCAGTCCGGGCAACGTCAGGTCCACCTCGCCGTCGACCACGGAGGCGTTGTTGAGGATCTCCTCCCTGCGGACCGAGATCGCCTCGTTGATCGTTTCCTTGATTTCGTTGGCTCGTTTCCCGACCGACTTCCGTTCCTCCGGCGGCAGTCCACCCAGTTCCTTGAGGACGGTCGTCAGCTCGCCTTTCTTGCCCAGGAAACGCTGGTTCGCCTCCTGCAGTTCCGCAGGGGTTCCCGAGGCGGCCACCGCCGCGAGCGCGGCCTCCCGCATGGCATCCAATCGTTGCTGCATATGTTCCCTCCATACAAAAAGTCCCATGCCTGCAAGAAACATGGGACGATTCATCGCGGTACCACCCAATTTGCGGGACGTTCGCCCCGCCGCTCGTTCCAGAGGTAACGGTCTGACCCGGCGCGGACTACATTGTCACCCGCACGGCTCCCGAATGAACTTCGACACCCTTTCCCTGAGGACGGCTTTCAGCCGGTGACCGTCCTTCTCTGCCAGAAAACGATGGGCGTCTACTCTTTCGATCATCGCCTTTATCAAAAGGAGTGTATCAAAAAAAACGGGGCGGCACAATCACCGCCGTTCCGCGGAGCGGCCGACGATTTATGACCGGGGATCCAGCAGCCCGGAAAACCGCCGGAGCACCCCGGGAATGTCGATCCCTTGCGGGCAAAGCGGAACACAGGATCCGCAGGCCAGACATGCGGATGGACGTTCCGACGGTTTCAGGGCATCCGTCGTAAACCGCAGTGTACCCGGACTCCCGAAACGGGATTCGTTGTACATCGCGATCAGGCCCGGAATGTCGAGCTGTTGCGGGCAGGCTTCGCAGCAATACCGGCATGCGGTGCATGGCACCGAATCCAGCATTGTCCCGACCGCTTTCTGCAGGATTTCCTGTTCCCGCCCGCTCAGCGGCTCCAGCCGTGAACACGTCTCGAGGTTTTCCCGCAGTTGGTCCATGGTCGTCATCCCGCTGAGGATGACAGCTACGTTCGGAAGCGACTGCAGATATCGGAACGCCCAGGACGCGACCGTGCGGTCCGGCCTCTCCGACCGAAGCATCCCGTCGGCGTCGGAATTGAGCGAAGCCAGACGGCCGCCGCGTACCGGCTCCATGACGAAAACCGGGATCCCGCGCCGGGTAAGGATTTCATACTTGCGGTTTGCATCCTGCAGCGTCCAATCCAGGTAGTTGAGCTGGATCTGAACGAACTCGAAGCAATCTTTCCAGTCCAGGAACTTTTCGAGGGTTTCCGGCCGTCCATGGGTGGAGAAGCCCAGATGCCGGATCCTTCCGGCGCGTTTTTGCGCCACCAGGTAGTCCACCATCCCCAGATCTTCATCGGTATACAGATCGTAAGAGGTCTCGGCCAGATTGTGCAGCAGGTAGAAGTCGAAATAGTCCACCCCGCATTTCACGAGCTGGTCTTCAAAAACGTCCGCAGGCGACGCGACGGCGCGCCCGGCCATGTAGCCGGTCATTTCCAGCCTGCCGTCCCGGTACTGCATCATATGTCCGGGCATCTTGGTCGCGATGTGCCAGGTTTCGCGCGGGAATCCGGCAAGCGCCTTGCCGAGCACGGTCTCGGACTCCCCGTTGTGATACCGGTAGGCGGTGTCGAAGTAGTTGACACCGTTCTCATAGGCATGCCGAATGATTCTGATCGCCTCCGCCTCGTCGACGGGGCCGCGTTCTCCCAGGGTTGGCAGTCGCATGTTGCCCATGCCGAGCAGGGAGAGTTTCTTGTCCTGGAACGGTCTGTACAGCATAGGTTCCTCCTGGCTTTCGGATCTGTCAGTCCAATGTGATGTCGCGGGCAACGGTCTCCTGTACAAATTGAAACAGCTCCGCTTCGATCTGTACGGTTCCGGCGGGGACCGGATCCTGGACCGCCGCCGACTTGAGCCGTGTCCCGAGCGCGCCCGTGCCTCCCGGGGAACCGACGAGGATCCCCGTCGAATGCGCTCCCTGCGTGCGGAGCGGTACCGCGTCGAGGGCGGCCCGGGAATGGAACTGCATCGATATCCCCTCTTCGCATTCGTACTCGATGACCGGGTACCGCATACCGCGCGGACAGGATATATCCAGGTTTTCTTCGAAACGTGCGCGCAGATCCGCGAGCTGCTCCGGGGTCATCCGCCCGATGGCTTCCTCGGAGGAAAAGATGGCGGATATCTGCTCCCGCATATCCAGGAGATACACCCTGTGGATCTGCATCCAATGCGAATCGCCGGTTCCGGAGTCCGTAAAGACAACTCTCTCAAAGGGTCCGTCCCCGATGGTCAGGTGCAGCGGCATTTCGACCAGCCCCGGCGTCCCGGACCCGCGCAGCGCCAACCGGATCGGCGGATCCGGCGGAATCTCCGGGATGCGTTCGAAACTTCCCTCGAACTCGAATCTGGACAGGAAAAGTGACGTCATGTCCGGTTCACCGATCCCGGCCGGCTTCCATCCCGCTTCGAGGAAGCGCGACACCAGCACCATCGTCTCCCCGTCCAGCGGACTGATCCGAGTCGTTTCGACACAACTCACTGTAAAGGAGCGGTCTCCGATCCGGATTTCGGCTGCACTATGAACCGGATTCGGCATCCGATCGTCCACTGCGGCCCGCAGCCGCTCGCGAAGGGTCGGCTGCAGACAGCCGGCATCCACCGGTCCGTCCGCTTCGCGTGCCTCCTGGCGATCACGCCACTCCTCGTCATACAGGAGCGCGACCAGGCGGACGCGTTCCCCGATCCTCACCAGTCCCGGAATCTCCAGCACGGTACCGTCGATCGAGGCGGCCTTGCCGATGACGGCGGTTTCCCCGATCTCCGCGATCCGACTCTCCAAGTCCCGGATGTTCAAGCGTGCCCCTCCCGTATCCCGGCTTTTCCGATGCGTACCATCTTACCAGACCGGAATGGAACCCGCGAGCCGGAACCGAAGGATGCCGGACGTGGAATCACCCCTCCACGACTTCCCCAGCGCGTGGATTGAGGCGCGCACGGAGAACCACGCCCGGACGTGCATAGACTCCGTTGTACAGTTCGTCCCCTCGCAGGGTGTATTCGCACACCCATGCGCCGGAATCGTCAAAGTGTCCCTCTTCAATCGTGAACACCGCCAGGTTCCCTGCCGTGCGGGACAGATATCCCGACAGGGGATTCCGGTCCAGGGGATCCGCCCGCCGCAGGAACATCGCCAGGCATCCGACTCCGCTGAAAAAGTACTCGTCGTCATTCGCCTCAAACACGATGACGCGGCCGCGCTCGTCCCGCTGGCGCTGGTTCTCCGGATCACTCATGTCGATCCGGAGACCGCCGCCCGCTCCGCGCGCGCCGGGATGATCCCGGCCGGGAGAAGAGGTGAAATGGATGGTCAGATGGTATTTTGCCCGCTGCACATACGTGTACGATTGACCTTCCTCCTGGACAACCGCGAATAGCCGCGGGGAGAAACGATGGCGGAGCAGGATCGGCGCCATCATTGCCAGCGCCCGGTAGGTGTACGCGACCGGTTTCGATTCGTCTGTAAGCCGGCCGTCCGGCGCAAGGGCGGACTCCGCACCGAATCCGGCGATCCCGATGGCGGAGAACCGGACCGCCGCCAGCAGAAGGTTCATGGCGGGAGCCTGCCCGAAAATTCCGCTTTCGGGAATCATCAGCGCGTTCCAGGGTCTGGCGTGCCGATCGCAGGTGCGGAGGAATGACGACCGATGCTGCTGGTAGACGTCGGGACAGAACAAGTCGATTCTGGGCGCCGCGCGGTGCCAGATCTCCAGGACGCGGCCGCAGGGAGTCCCCGACGAGTAGCTGTATCCGGCGATCTCCTGGCGGGTTTCCCCCACCATGGTGTTCATGAACAGCGGGATATCGTACTCCCTCTTGCCCGCGGCGGCGATCTTCTCGACCTGTTTTGCCAGATAGTACGCGGTGAACGCCTCGTGCGCGTGCCGCCCGAACCGTCCGAACCAGGAATCGCCGTCTCCACTGGCACCGGTGTCCTCCAACTCGAGTCCATCCAGTTCATCCGGTACACCCAGCTCGAATATGCGCTGAGCGGTTTTCGAGTAACAGCGGTTCGTGGCGAACAGGCCGAGTCCCACTTCATTCTCGACCTGCACCGCGATGACTGTTCCCGTATCACCGTCGACGCGGCGGATCTCGCGCAAGACATGCGCAAAGCACCGCGCGTCCGCCTCGTATACCGCATCGTCATGCGGCGACATGACCGCGATCGAGGATCCGTCCGGGGCGACGGCCCTCCTGAAGCGTCCCGGATCCCGCTTGGCCCATTCCGGCAGATACGTGCATTCGGCATTCTTGGAGAAACCGAACCACAGCAGGATGAGGTGCAGCCCCGCCTCGCGGACCTTCAGGATGGTCTCCTCGACTGAAGTCAGGTCGTATCTCCCCTCCTCCGGTTCGATTTTTCCCCAGTAGATCGGTGTCTCGAGCGTGTTTCCCCCGAAAAGCCGGACCGCCTGGATGCTCTTGTCGAGCAGCTCCCGGTTTCCGTTGCTGGAGTTGTGTGTCTGGAGACCGAGCACGAAAATGTCGTTTCCGGCTTTGTCCTTGAAGAATGTATTCATCCGCGCATCCTCCCCTCACCAATCCCGGTCCGAAAAGGACTCCGGATTCATCCGCACGCGGACGACGGTTCCGCACCGGACGGCTATACCTCTGCTGATCTCGTCCCCGTTCCGGACAAAATCCACCTGGAACCGGCCTTCCGAGTCAAAGTGGCCTTCCTCGACCGCCAGAAAACCCAGTTCGGTCGCTTCATTGACCGCCTGGTTTGCATGCGGGTTCGGATCGTCCGGCCGAGACCGACGGATGAACCGGAGGCTGCATCCGATCCCGGAGAAATAGTACTCGTACTCGTTTTCCTCGACATACAGCATGCGTCCGCGGGAGGTGGCTTCTCCGAGTTTCTCCGGCAGCCCGAGATCGTTCGGAAGGCTTGTGAACCGGCCGTGGTGGATGGGCGGGGACTTCGCCGGCAGCCCCCCGAAAGCAAACTCGAAATGCACGGTCATATGATACTGCGGCAGCTTGACATAGGCGTACGGCTGGAACTCCTCCTGGGTGACGGCACGCACGCGGCCGGAACCGCGATACCGGATGATCAATGGTTCCAGCGCGGCGATCGCACGGTAGGACTCCGCGACCGGAACCGCGGCATCGGTCAGCCGCCCTGTGAAGTCGACCGTGTTCTCGGCGCCGAATCCGCAGATACCGACCGCTCCGTAGTCCGCAACCGCATGCAGACAGTTCATGGCGGACAGGATGCCCATCGGGGCGGACTCCGGGATGAACAGCGCGTTGTCCGGCCGGGCATGGACCCCGCAGGTCTCCCGATACCCGGACTCGTCCTGCTGGTAGATGTCCGGACAGAACAGGTCGATGTGCGGCGCGGCGATCATCCATATGTCCAGCGCACGTCCGCAGGGCCCGCCGGAAGCGTAGCTCATCCCCGCGATCCGCTGCCGGATCTCCCCGACCTGGGTGTTCATGGTGAACGGGATGTCATACTCCTTTTTACCCGCAGCGGCGATCCGGTCGATCTGGCGGGCCAGGTACCAGGACGTGAACGCTTCGTGCGCGTGCCGTCCGAAGCGTTCATACCAGGTCGTTCCGCGGTTGTCCGTTCCCGAGTCTTCGAGAACGACGCCGTCGAGTTCCTGCGGCACCCCGAGGTCGAAATCCCGCTGTGCCGCGCGGCTGTAGCACCGGTCCGTATCTTTCATCGCAAGTCCGACTTCGTTTTCGACCTGAACCGCGATGACCGTACCGAAGCCTTCGTCCAGGCGGCGGATCTCCCGCATGACCCGGGCAAAGCACCGGGCGTCCGCATCATAGGCCGCATCGTCGTGCGGCGACAGGTTCACCCGCGGGGCGCCGTCCGGTCCGATGGCCAGCCGGAACCGGGACGGATCGGCTTTGACCCAATCGGGCACATACCCGTATTCCGCGTTTTTGGAACACCCGAACCACAGCAGGATGAGGTGCAAGCCGGCATCCCGGACTCGGCGGATCACCGTCTCCACCATCCCGAGCTCGTACCGTCCCTCTTCCGGCTCGATCTGGTACCAGTACAGCGGTGTCTCCAACGTATTGCCGCCGTAAAGCCGGACCGCCTCGATCCCTTTGTCCATCAGCTCCCCGGTCCCGCTGCTCGAATTGTGCATCTGCAGGCCCAGTACGAAACGCTCTTTCCCATTGTGGTCTTTCATCCAGCCGTTCATGGTCTCACTTCCCTCTCGGACGATGTTCCGCTTTTCGATTCTTGAAGCGGACGTACCGTATCCCTGTCATGTAAGTATACTGCTTAACCATTTCTCCGGCTCCGGGTGGCAAAAAAACATCAAATCACAGTGGATATTCTT
>JAGOFF010000272.1 GCA_017997315.1 Clostridia bacterium | reverse complement strand
TGGATCTCTCGGCGTTCAAGAAGCTCTACAACGCGGACGCCTTCGCCGGACTCCGCCAGCCTGCGCTCCTGCCGGTACCCGCCGCGGACTTCCCGGAGGGCGAAGACCTCTTCGCATGCATCCGGCACCGCGACCGCATGGTCTTCCATCCGTACGAGAGTTTTGACAGCGTCGTCGCCTTCATCCGGACGGCCGCCGAGGACGACCGTGTGCTGGCCATCAAGCAGACGCTCTACCGCGTCAGCGGGGACTCCGGGATCATCGAAGCGCTGATGCGGGCGGCCGACCGCGGCAAGCAGGTCACCGTGCTGGTGGAACTCAAGGCCCGGTTCGACGAGGAGAACAACATCCAGTGGGCCCAACGGCTCGAAGAAGCGGGCTGCCATGTCATCTACGGACTGGCGAACCTCAAGATCCACTGCAAGATCGCGCTGGTCATCCGGCGCGAGGAAGAGGGGATCCGACGGTATATCCACCTCGGAACCGGAAACTACAACGATACGACCGCCCGGCTGTACACCGACATCGGGATGTTCACCGCCCGGGAAGGGTTCGGGGTCGACGCGTCCTCGCTGTTCAACTCCCTGACCGGGTACACCCGGCCTCCGGTCTACAACCGGCTGGTCGCGGCGCCGGACGACTGCCGGGCGTTCCTGGTCCGCATGATCCGGGCCGAGATGGAGAACAGCCGGCTGGGACTCCCCTGCGGGATCACGGTCAAGGTCAATTCGCTGGTCGACGAGGGGATGGTGCGCCTGTTCTATGAGGCGTCCTGCGCCGGCGTCCCGGTCCGGCTGGTCGTTCGCGGGATCTGCTGCCTGGTGCCGGGGATTCCCGGGGTCAGCGAGAACATCCGGGTCGCGAGCATCGTGGGGCGTTTTCTGGAGCACAGCCGGATCTTCCGGTTCGAGAACGCCGGGGAACCGCGTCTGTATCTGGGAAGCGCGGATCTGATGCCCCGGAACCTCGACCGCCGTGTCGAACTGCTTTTCCCGGTCGAGGAGCCGGCCCTGGCGGAACGGCTGGATCGGATCCTCGAAATCACCCTTGCGGACAATGTCAACACCCGGGTCCAGGACAGCGACGGGCACTACAGCATGATCCGGCCGGCGGGCGAACGCCGCCGGGACAGCCAGCGCGAGCTGGAGAGACTGGCGGCTGCGGGATGGGATCCCGTCAAAGCCGCGGAAGCGGAAGGTGCGGTATGAGGAGAATCGGCCTGCTGACCAGCGGCGGGGACTGCCAAGGCCTGAACGCGGCGCTTCGCGGCGTCGCCAAGGCGATGTACGCATGGATGCCGGACACCGAGATCTACGGATTCCGGAACGGATACCAGGGGTTGATCACCGGAAACTGCAACATGATGAAGTCCGGAGACTTCTCCGGCATCCTGACGCTGGGCGGCACGATCCTCGGCACCTCGCGCCAGCCGTTCAAGACCATCACCGTCAAGGAGAACGAGAACGATCCCGACAAAGTGGAATCCATGCTCGGGACCTACCGCAAGCTCGGACTCGACGCCATGGTGATCCTGGGCGGGAACGGGACGCACAAGACCGCAAACCTGCTCCGGGAAAACGGAATGCGGGTGGTCACACTGCCCAAGACCATCGACAACGATGTGTGGGGCACCGATCTGACTTTCGGATTCCAGAGCGCGGTCGATATCGCCACCCATGTCATCGACAACATCCATTCAACCGCGATGTCGCACAGCCGGGTCTTCATCATCGAGCTCATGGGACACGACGCCGGCTGGCTGACGTTGTATGCAGGCATTGCGGGCGGTGCGGACGTCATCCTGCTCCCCGAGATCCCCTACCGGCTCAAATCGGTCTGCGAAACGATCGAAAGCCGGATCGCGCAGGGGAAGAACTTTTCGATCATCGCCCTTGCGGAAGGAGCAATGGATACCCGCGAGGCGGAACTGTCCAAGAAAGAGTTCCGCGCGAAACGCGCCGCCGAGCCGTACCCGTCCATCGGGTACCGGTTGGCGCAGGAACTGCTGGACGCGACCGGCCGGGAGTGCCGCGTCACCGTGCCGGGCCACTTCCAGCGGGGCGGTCCCCCCTGTCCGGCGGACCGCGTACTCGCCACACGGCTGGGGGCGGGAGCGGTCGGACTGATCAAGGAAGGGAATTTCGGCAACATGGTCGGGATCGTGAACAATGAGATCGTTCCGGTTCCGCTGGAAAAGGTGGCAGGCAAACTCAAACGGGTCCAGCCCGACGGATCCATGGTCTGTTGCGCCAAGGCCATCGGTGTGGATTTCGGAGACTGACGGGCAAAATCGCTTCCATCCGAAGCAATGAAGGAGAAGGTATGAAAACATCGGAGCATGAGATCGTCGCCAGAATCCGGGAGAACATCGGGAAAGCGGTCATCGGCAAGGAGAATGTGGTGGACATGGTGCTGATCGCGCTGGTCTGCCGGGGACACGTGCTGATCGAGGACGTGCCGGGTGTCGGCAAGACCACGCTGGTCGCCAGCCTTGCCCGCTCATTGGATTGTTCGTTCAAGCGGATCCAGTTCACGCCGGATGTCCTGCCTTCCGATGTGACCGGATACAACCAGTACGACATCCAGACCGGAACCCCCCGGTTCGTCCCCGGAGCGGTCATGAGCCAGATCGTCCTTGCGGACGAAATCAACCGGTGCAGCCCCAAGACCCAGTCCAGCCTGCTCGAGGTCATGGCCGAGAACCAGGTGACGGTCGACGGGGTCACCCACCCGCTCCCGCAGCCGTTCATGGTCCTGGCCACGCAGAATCCGATCGAGTTCGTCGGGACCTTCCCGCTGCCCGAAGCCCAGGTGGACCGGTTCCTGCTCCGGGTTTCGATGGGGTATCCGTCCCATGAGGACAATATCCGGATCCTCCAGACGCATCTGGCCGGCCAGCCCGTCCTGTCGCTGAACGCGGTCGCGACCGCGGCGGATGTGATCGCGCTGCAGCAGGCCGCGGACGCGATCACCTGCGCCAAGCCCGTGATGGAGTATGTCACGCGCATCGTCGAAGCCACGCGGACCCACGAGGATGTCACGCTTGGGATCAGTCCGCGCGGCGCCATCGCGCTCATGCGGGCATCCCAGGGCTGCGCGCTGCTTCGGGGCGGTGCGTTCGTCACTCCGGACGACGTGCAGAAGATGGCGGTCCCCGCGCTCGCGCACCGTCTGGTGCTCCGTCCGCAGGCCGCGGTCGCGCGCGACGCGGAATCGGCGCTCACCTTGCGGATCCTGCGTCAGATCGCAGTTCCGGCATTC
>JAGOFF010000271.1 GCA_017997315.1 Clostridia bacterium | reverse complement strand
GAACCGCCGGGACCGGCGGAGCCGGCGGACGGACCGGGGGACGGGACGGCGGGCGGGCCCGGCGCGGCGCGGGAGGAGGGGGACGCATGATCCGGACGGTGATCGTGGACGACGAGGTGCTGGCGACGGTCGGGCTCAAGGCGATGATCGACTGGGGCGCCTGCGGATTCGAGCTCGCGGGCGAGGCCGAGAACGGCGAGGCCGGGCTTGAGCTTATCCGGCGGGTCCGCCCCGACGTGGTGATCACGGACATCATGATGCCCCGCATGGACGGGCTCGAGATGATGCGCCGGGTGCTCGCGGAGCAGCCCGGGATCCGGTTTGTCGTGCTGAGCGGCTACAACGAGTTCCAGCTTGTGCGCACCGCGCTGACGCTCGGCGCCCGGGACTATCTGCTGAAACTTTCGCTGCGTCCGGAGACGCTGCTCGAGACGCTCGAGACGCTCCGCCGGGACTTCCCCGCGGAACGGTCCGACACGTCCGCCGGACTCGACGCCGCCGGTCCCCCAAACGGCGTTTCCGCGGGATCGCCGGTCCCGGCCGGGGAGGTGCCGCCGCGCGGACCCGCCGACAGCCGGACGGTCCGGCGCGAACTCCGCCGCGCGGTCGAGGGGTTCGCCGAACCCGGCCGCACCGCGGCGCTGCTCCGGCCGCTGGGATTTGGGGATGAGACGGAGCTCCGGCTCGCTTTTGTACGCACCTTCCCGCGCGGCACGGAACCGGCCGACGCCGGCGGGGAAGGGATGGGCTCCGTGGTTGCGGAGATGGTCGGCAAGCTCGCCGCGGAATTCGGCCGCGCCTTCTGTTTCCCATGGGACGAGGGCGGGTATCTGCTGCTGCTCGGGCTAGCTCCGGGGACACCCGGACGGACCGGCCAGGATCTCCTGGACATCGGCGGGAGCATCGTACAGATGCTCGCGCAGTACGTCAATCTCGACGCCGCGGTCGGCTTTTCCGGGGACGGCGGCTCCATGGAACAGCTGCCGCAGGCGTTCCGGCAGGCCGAGGCGGCATCCGGCCGTTCGTTCTACGAGGGATTCGGCCAGGTTTTCCCGCATGACGGACAAGAGTCCGCGCCGATCCGGACGACGCTGCCGGAGCAGGAGTGCGCGGAGCGGATCGCGCTTGCGGTCGCGCACGCGGACTCCGCCCGGCTCCAGGAAGGATTCGACCGGATGCTGTCCCGGATCCGATCCGCACGTCCGCCGCGCGCGGAAGCGCTCGAGTGCGTATGCCGGATGCTGGAGCACGTCGATGCGGAACTGGGCGAGTCCTGGAGCGGACGCCCCGGGCGCTCGGCGCACGAACTGCGCGCCGTGGTGCTCCGGCTCCGGACGGTCGACGGACTGGCCCGTTTCCTCACCGAGTACCGGGCCGCCGTGGCGGAACGGCTGGCCGAGCTGCGCCGCAACAGCACCCAGGACATCATCCTCCGGGCGCGGCGCCACATCGCGGACAACATCACCCGGCGCGTCTCGCTGCGCGAAACCGCCAGCCGGCTGCACGTGAGCGCGGGCTACCTGAGCACACTGTTTCCCCGCGTCACCGGGATGCGGTTCTCCGACTACGTCAACCAGGCCAAGATCCGGGAGGCCCAGGACATGATCCGCAGCGGCCGGCTCCGGGTGTTCGAGGTCGCGGACGCGCTCGCGTTCCAGACCCCCTCGTACTTCAGCAAGATGTTCCGCCGGTTCGCCGGGTGCTCTCCGTCGGAGTACGCGCGTCGGACCCGGATGGAACGGGAGCCTGACGACCGGAATCAGGCGTAAAGATCAGATCACCTGAAAATAATGACAGTGTGAACGCCCGCCGGCGGCGGGTCATGAAAATCGTGATGGATCCCATGAAAATCGAGGATTCATAACGTATAAAGCATTTCATATCCTAAAAAAGCGGGCGGTAGGCCGCCCAAGGAGGACAACCATGAACAGTTATGTCGGAAACGGACTCGGTCGTGTCGTCGTGATCAACCTCAAGCGGGACGATCCGGTGCTGGAGAGCATCGAATCCGAGCTGGCCCGCCTCGGCATCCGCGACGCGATCGTCACCAGCGCGATCGGATCGCTGCAGCGCGCGGTGTTCCACCGGGTCACGGGCATGGAACGCGAGCCGGTCGACGAATTCGTCACGCTCGACAAGCCCATCGAGCTCGCCTCGCTCCAGGGACTGGTCCTGGACGGCAAGGCGCATTTCCACATGACGCTGTCCGACACGGGCGAGGCCTATACCGGGCATCTGGAGCCCGGCACCCTCGCGCTCTACCTCGTGGAGATCTCGCTGGTCGAGATCGCCGGTCTCGCACTGCAGCGTGTGAAGAACGAAGACAACATCGCCACGCTGCTTCCGCGATGAGTACGGGCGCGGCGTCCGTGCGGGTGTGGCAGCGGCACGAGATCGTGCTCGAGGCCGCGTTCGCCTGCGGCAACTGCTATACCGACGTCACGGTCTGGGTCGACCTCGAGGGCCCGGGCTTTTCCCGCCGCGTCTACGGCTTCTGGGACGGGGGCGCGACGTTCCGCGTGCGCGTCGTCGCGACCGCCCCGGGCGTATGGACCTGGCGGAGCGGATCCGAGACGCAGGGCGTCCCGGACGCCGACCCCGGGCTGTCCGGGCGGAGCGGGCGTTTCGAGGCGCATCCCTGGAGCGCCGGCGAGTGCGCCGCGAACCCCAACCGGCGCGGCTTCCTGCGCGCCAGCGCCAACGGACACGGATTCACCTACGCCGACGGGACCCCGTTCCTGATGCTCGGCGACACCTGGTGGGCGGTGCCGTCCTACCGGTTCCCCCTCCGCGACGAGACCCCGGACGAGGCGGCGCGGACGGAGGCGCCGGAACCGCACCCGGGGATGTCCCTGCAGGAGATGGCCCGGTACCGCAAGGCCCAGGGGTTCAACACCATCGCCATGCTCGCGGCCCATCCGACCTGGGCGAACGACCGCTGGCCCCCGACCGTCGTGATGAACGACGCCGCGCGGACAGTCGTGCGGAACGCCTGGCGCCAGGCCGGGACCGACAGCGCCAAGGACATGCACAACGAGGGCGGCCGGCCGTTCCTTTTTCCGGGGCGGGTGGCCGGCTACGAGGACATCGTCCCCGACTTCGACCGCATCAACCCCGCCTATTTCCAGGTGCTCGACCGCAAGATCGAGTGTCTGTGCGGGATGGGGTTCGTGGTGTTCATCGAAGCCGCGCGCCGCGACGTGAGCCAGGTGTGGAAAACCTACGGCGGCTGGCCGGACTCGTACGCCCGGTACGTCCAGTACC
>JAGOFF010000032.1 GCA_017997315.1 Clostridia bacterium | reverse complement strand
TCGGCCTCGAGATGGACAAGGACGGCGGATACGACCTGGTGCTGCTGGATATCATGCTGCCGGGACTGAACGGCATGGAGGTGCTTCGGCGTCTCCGTGCCGTTACGGATGTACCGGTCATCATGCTGACGGCGCGGGATGCGGTCATGGACAAAGTGTCCGGTCTGGACAACGGAGCGGACGACTACATCACCAAGCCGTTCGCCATCGAAGAACTGCTGGCGCGGATCCGGAGCGCGCTTCGCAAATCCCGCGCCTCGAAGGAGGCCGGCGACACCCCCTCTGCGATCGAGGCGTGCGGCATCCGTCTGGATGTCGTGCGGCACGCGGTCTTTTTTGAGGACCGCCCCGTCGAACTGACCAAACGCGAATTCGACCTGCTGCAGTGTCTGCTGGAAAACAAGGATATCGTGCTTTCCCGCGACACATTGCTGGAAAAGGTCTGGGGTTATGATTACGCCGGCGAAACCAACGTCGTCGATGTGTATATCCGGTACCTGCGCGGCAAGCTGGATGAACCGGCCGGTCGGAAACTGATCCATACCGTACGGGGAGTCGGGTATGTCGTCAAGAGCCGGCCGGACACCGACTGACATGGGCACGCGAGTCGAAAACACGCCGATGGTCGCCGGCGGAACGGAACCCGTCCGCGCACCGCGCCGCCGTGAGGGGCTGCGGGAGCGGATCCGCGTCTCTCTGGTCCTCCGGCTCAATCTGCGTTCGGTGCTCCGCCTGGTCTCCATACTCACGTCGGTGAACCTCCTCATCCTCGCGCTCTGCGCGGGAGCGGCGTTCCTGACGGCGGAGAACCGTGCCGGCAAAGCCGCGGCGGCCATCGCCGCCAAATCCGATCCCGCCGTCCGCGCACTCCTCCCGGAGATCCTGTCGACCTCCACCGGCTACCGGATCACCATCGACGGGTATCGCGGAGAGTGGCCGGAATCCGTCCTGGAGGATCCGGACACGACCGCATGGACCCGGTGGATGCGGCTCGACGGGCTGGACCGCGCGGCGGACGCCCGGCGGGAGTTCATAACCGAAGGCAGTACCGCCTCCGCCCCGGCCGAATGGATGGACCGGACCCTCTACCGGATCCGTTATCCGCTGGCGGTCGTAGAAGGGCAGGTGTACACCGTTGTATCCATCTCCGTCCCGCTGCGCCCTCCCCTTCTGTACACCGGATACGCCTTTGCACCTCTCCTGCTGCTTGAGCTCTTCCTGCTGCTGGGGAGCATCGGGGGAGGCGCGCGCTCCGCGCGCAAGGTGCTTCGCCCGATCGATGAAATGGCGCGCGTCACCCGGAACATCAACGCAAGCCGGCTGGACACGCGCCTGAACCTCCGGGGTTCCCAGAACGAACTCAAGGACCTGGCCGGCACGATCAACGACATGCTGGAGCGCATCGATACCGCGTACCGGTCCCAGATCCGGTTCGTGTCCGACGCCTCCCACGAGCTGCGGACGCCGATCGCGGTCATCCAGGGGTATGCGAACCTGCTGGACCGATGGGGGAAGAACGATCCCCAGACTCTGCAGGAATCCATCGCGGCGCTCAAGGCCGAGTCCGAGAACATGAAGGAGCTGGTGGAGAAGCTTCTGTTCCTTGCCCGCGGAGACAACAACACCCTCACGCTCCGCATGGAACCGCTGTATGTGGACCGCCTGGTGCGACTCCTCGCGCGCGAGACCGCCATGATCGACAAGAGCCACACGTTCCGGATCACCTGCGAAGACCACCTGGCGGTGGTTGCGGATGCGCAGCTGCTCAAGCAGGCGCTCCGCATCCTGATCGACAACAGCATCAAGTACACCCCCGCAGGCAACGAGATCACGATCGGCTGCACCGCGGATCCGGACCGCATGGTTCGGATCACGGTCCAGGATACCGGGATCGGCATTCCTGCAGCGGACGTCCCCCATGTGTTCGACCGCTTCTACCGCGCCGATGAATCGCGTACGAGGGCGACCGGCGGTGCCGGGCTCGGGCTGTCGATCGCGAAGTGGATCGTCGAACGGCACAGCGGCCGGATTGAAGTCCTCAGCCGTCAGGGGTTCGGGACGCGCATGAGCATCCTGCTCCCGCCCGTGTCCGACAAGGCCGGGCTGGCTCAGGCGGAAACGTCGCTGTCCGACGGAGGGGAGGAAATCCGCGCGATTCCCGTACAGGGCGGCTCGGCGGTCCTGAGCGACCATCCGGTCCCTCCCGGACTGGTCCGTTGATCTTTCCCGGATACATGGTTATCCTGAGAGGTGCGCCGGATGCGGAACCATCGACACCGGCCGGAAGAGGTGCCTCATGAATGAGTACCGCGCGGTCCAGGACCGTCTGCAGAAAGGCTGGAACACGTGGGACACCCGCAGTGTGATCAGCCACGTCCTGCTTCCGGATGCGCTCTGCATCCGGCTGGGCGTCAAGAACTACGCCTCCAGCTCGGTGCTGAAGGAAACGTTCATCCTGCGCAGGCCGTCGAACGCGGCATCGGACCGGAACACCCACCAGGTCGTTCCCGGTCCGCATGCGTATGACGGTTCGTACACCGAGCTCCGTCTGACCTGGCAAGGCATCGTCCTCGACGTGCGTTCCGCCCATGACGGGGACGATCTGGTTCTTCTGGTCGAGCCGGCCGCCATGACCGCCTATCCCGCGACGCTGGTCGCGGAGGCCGGAATCCTCTACAACCGCCCGGGAGCGGTCTCCAACCAGGGGGATCACCTGCTGGCCTCCCTGCCGGGGCGCGAGGTCCGGATCCATTGTACCGGGCGGCTGCGCGATGAACCGAACTATCCGACCGACAATCCGCATTTCGCCTGCGAGCTGTCCGGACCGGTGTGCATCTCCACCGGCCGTCCGCGGAGCATCGAGGAAGCGCGCGAACGGATCGAGTCAGCGCGCGCACGGCATATGGCGGGAGCAAAACGGTACGGGGAGCATGCGGAGATTTATCATGCGATGCAGACCATCCTCGCCTGGGACACGATCTATGAGCCCAAGAAAGGTCGGGTATGCACACCGGTATCCCGGAAATGGAACATGAACTGGGGCGGGTATGTGCTGTTCGACTGGGACACCTACTTCGCGGGCTGGATGGCTTCGGTGGACCACCCGGACCTGGCGGTCGCGAACGTGGTGGAAATCTCGCACGAACGCTCGAAGTACGGATTCATCCCGAACTTCGCCGCGGATGAAAACAACATATCCGATGACCGGAGTCAGCCGCCGGTCGGGTCGATGGCGATCCTGTCCATCCTCGACAAGTATGGCCCCTCTTTCGACTGGGTCGCCCGCGAGGTGTTCGAAGACCTGCTTTCCTGGAACCGTTGGTGGCCCAAGGCGCGGCAGGTGTCCGACGGGCTGCTGGCGTGGGGTGTCCTGCCCAAGCAGGCTTCGACGACCGGGCACTGGGCGACCTCCTCGGACTACACGGACCTGCAGGGCGCCATGTGGGAGTCCGGGCTGGACAATTCTCCCATGTATGACGACGTCCCGTTCGATGCCGACCGGCGCGTCATCCTGCTGGAAGACGCCGGGTTGACCGCGATGTATGTCGCGGACTGCAAAGCGCTCGCGGAACTCGCCGACCGGATCGACCGGGCGGCGGAACGCGCGGAGATTCTGGAGCGTGCGGAGCGGTTCGAACGTTCCCTGCGCGGACTGTGGAGCGAAGAGGCGGGAATCTACCTCAACCGGCGCACCGACACGGGTGCATGGTCCCTCCGGCTCTCGCCGACGAACTTTTATCCGCTGCTGTCGAAAACCGCCACGCAGGAGCAGGCGGAAACCATGATGGAACGGAACTTTTTCAACCCGGACAAGTTCTTCGGGGAGTATATCCTGCCGTCGATCATGCGCGACGATCCGGCCTATCCGGACAACGACTACTGGCGCGGCCGGATCTGGGCACCCATGAATTTCCTTGTGTACCTGGGCCTGCGCAAGTACGATCTGCCGGAGGCCCGCCGGGCGATGGCGGACAAATCCGCGGCACTGCTTCTCAAGGAGTGGCGAGAGTGCGGGCACATCCACGAGAACTACAACGCGGATACCGGCGAAGGATGCGACGTGCCGAACAGCGACAGCTTCTATCATTGGGGCGGGCTGCTCGCGCTGATTCCGCTGATGGAGGCGGACGCCGGGGATCTGTGATCCGGGAGCGTCCTCCCGTTCTCCCCAACATGCAGAGGGACCGTCACGGCACTACGGATCTGTGCCGTGACGGTCCCTTTTTGTTCCGGTACCTGCCGGGCGCTTCGGTACGCCCGGCACCGCGTCATCCGATCGGTGTCAGGACCACCTTCATCGCTTCGCGGTTCTCGATCAGCTCGAATCCATGCTCCCACTGGTCCAGCGGAAGTTCGTGCGTGATCAGCGGCTTGAGATCGACCTGTCCCTTCTTCATGAGGACGAGGCACTTCTCCCACACATCCCAGGTGTGGCTGAAATGGCCCTGAAGCGTCACGGACTTCTGCAGGAGCGGATCCAGGGAGAAGTCCACCGGCTTGGGTCCCCAGCCGATTTTTGTGATCTGTCCGAACGGGCGCACGATCTGCATCGAAAGCTTGAGCGTGGCGGACACACCCGCGGTGTCCGCGACCAGATCCGCGCCGTACCCGTCGGTCAGGGACATGATGCGCTCGACCGCGCCGGGTTCCTGGCTGTTGACCGCGGCGGTCGCGCCGTAGGTCAGAGCCATCTCGAGCCGTTTTTCATCCCCGTTGGCGCCGACCGCGATGATCTCGCTCGCTCCGCAGATCTGCGCCATCTTGATGCAGGTCATGCCGATCGGGCCGGGTCCGATCACGACGACCGTGTCGCCCGGGCGGATGTTGCTGTTGTCGACCATCGACTTGTAGCCGACGCACAGAGGCTCGGTCAGGCTGGCTTCACGCATCGACACGTTTTCCGGCACGCGGTGGAGAATCCGGGAAGGGGCCTTGACGTACGATGCGAACGCACCGTCGATCTGGAATCCGTACCCTTTGCGGTCGCGGCAAAGATGGTAGCGGTTGGTGCGGCACATCTCGCAGACGCCGCAGTAGTCCGCATGCGTCTCCACCGTGACGCGGTCGCCCGCCGCCCAGCCCTTGACGTTCGCTCCCAGTTCCGCGATGGTTCCCGCGAACTCGTGGCCGAAGATCATCGGCACCGCGACGTTGAGGTTGGTCAGGTTCATGTGCATGTGGGGGTCGGTTCCGCAGATCCCGATATATGCGACCTTGACAAGCACGTCGTCAGGGCCGATCTGCGGGATGGGCTTGTCCTGGATGGCGGTTTCACCGGCGTTGGGGCCGTATTTGACCAGGGCTTTCATCGTTCCGGTCATGTCTGGAGTCCGTCCTTTCTGTATGGCGGAGGAGTCTTGGCCCCCTACGCCTTTGCCATGATCGCGCGCGCTTTGGCGGCGATGTCGTCCGCTGTGAGTCCGTAGAACTTCAGGAGGTCTTCATACGCATGGGCGGATTGCCCGAACTGGTCCATGATCGCGATGGTCTCGTTGGGGATCGCGATTCCGCGCAGCGCGTAGGCGACCGCGGAGGCCAGTCCGCCGACGACCGAGTGCTCTTCCGCGGTGACGACACCCTTCATTCCCTTGACCAGTTCGACGGCGCGCGCCTCGTCAAAAGGTTTGATCGTGCTGACATTGACGACGCGCAGGGAGATCCCCTCGCCCGCGAGCTTCTCGGCGGCATCGAGCGCGGTCGACACCATCTTGCCGAGGGCGAACACCGTGATGTCCGATCCCTCGCGTACAACGAACTGTTTCCCGATCTCGAAGCGGTAATCCGCAGGCAGGACATCCGGGAGGTCGTTGCGGCAGGACCGGATGTACACCGGGCCCTTGTAGTCCACCACCGTCTCGATCATCCGGGCCATTTCAATCCCGTCGGCAGGGCAAAGCACGGTCATGTTGGGCAGCACCCGCATGATCGCGATGTCGTCGACCGACTGGTGCGTCGCGCCGTCGCCGAAGTCGGACAGCCCGGAGCTGGAGCCGACGATGCGGACGTTGAGCCGGGCGGTGCAGACACTCGTCCGGATCTGGTCGTAGGGACGGCCGCTCGCGAAGACCGCGAAGGTGTTGGCGAACGGCTGCTTTCCCGCCAGTGCGAGTCCGGCCGCGAAGGAGATCATGTCGGCCTCCGCGATGCCCATCTCAAAGTGGCGGTCGGGGTAGGCGGACTCGAACATCGCGCTCATGGTCGACTTTCCGAGGTCGGCCTCGCACATCACGAGATCCTTGCGCTCCGCACCCAGGCGGACCATCGTCTCGCCGTAGACTTTACGTTGGTTCTGCATTCCCATATCGTCTCCTCCTCACTTGCTCCGTGACAGGAACAGGTCGACGGCCAACCGGCACTGCTCTTCCGTGAGGGTGCCGTTGTGGTAGGCGGCATTGCCCTCCGCGTAGTCCAGCCCCTTGCCCTTGATGGTGTGCGCGATGACGATGGACGGCCGTCCGCGGATCGCGGCGGCTTCCGCGAACGCATCCGTGACCGACTGGACGTCGTGGCCGTCGGCTTCGACGGTATGCCAGCCGAACGCCTGCCACTTTTGAAGGTAGGGGGTGGTGTCGAACCGTTCCGCCACCGGTCCCATCGCCTGGACGGTGTTGTAGTCCAGAATGGCGGTGAGGTTGTCCAGCTTGTGCACGCGGGCGGCCATTGCGGCTTCCCAGATCTGGCCTTCCGCAAGCTCGCCGTCGCCGACGATGCAGTAGACGCGGGAAGGACGCGCGTCCAGCCGGAGTCCGGCGGCCAGGCCGCAGGCCATCGAAAGCCCCTGGCCCAGTGAGCCGGTGTTGGCTTCGATACCGGGGAGTTTGGTGAGATCGGGGTGACCCTGCAGCCGGCTTCCGAGCTTTTTAAGGGTGTACAGCTCTTCGACGGGGAAATACCCCGCGATCGCCATGGCGGCATACTGCACGATCCCCGCGTGCCCCTTGCTGAGGATGAGCCGGTCACGATCCGGCCATGCGGGGTTCTTCGGATCGACCTTCATGACCCGGAAATAGAGGGTTGAGACGATTTCCGCGAGGGAGAATGAGCCGCCGAAGTGTCCCGGGGTCGCAGGGCCGACCATCCGGACGACTTCCGCACGGATCCGGTTGGCGATGCATTCCAGTGTCCTGTTGTCCGCTTCCATATCCTGTTCCTTTCTTTTCATGCGACATCGGACCCCTGGCGGCGCACGTCGTGAACGGGGAATCGTCGCGGTTGCACGCATATTTTACCATACCGCCGCTGCGGTTCCGCATGGGTTGGTTACGGATAAGAAGCGCTCCGCGGACCGCCGCGGCGGATGCGTCACGCCAGTTCCAGAAAACGGCGCAGGATGTCCTCGCCATGCGCGGTCAGGATGGATTCAGGATGGAACTGCAGCCCGAATGTCGGATGCGAAATGTGCTCCACCGCCATGATGGTTCCGTCATGGGCATGCGCGGTCACATGCAGGCAATCGGGCAGTGAACCCGGTTCGGCCGCAAGTGAGTGGTACCGGCCGGCTTCGATTTCCTCCGGCAGCCCGGCGAAGAGCCGGCTGTCCGTATCGACACGGATGCGGTCCCGTTTTCCGTGCATCAGGCGGGGGGCGCGGGTGATCCGTGCCCCGAACGCTTCGCAGACGGCCTGATACCCCAGACAGATCCCAAGGATCGGGAGGCAGCCGGACAATGCGCGCACCGCGGGGATCGACACGCCGGCGGCCGCCGGATAGCCCGGGCCCGGAGAGATCACCAGCCGGTCGGGCCGCAGCCTCCGGATCCCTTCGACGTCCACGGCGTCGTTGCGCAGGACGAGGATGTCCCGGTACGGATCACCGAGCCCGCCGATCAGTTGGAGGATGTTGTAGGTGAAGGAATCGTAGTTGTCGATGAGGAGAATCACAGCATTTCCTCCACATTCCCGAGGGATGCGAAAAGCGCCCGGGCTTTGTTCCTCGTTTCCTCGTACTCCGTCTCCGGGTCCGAGTCCGCCACGATGCCGGCGCCCGCCTGGATATGGATCGAGCCGTTGCGGATCACCGCGGCGCGGATCGCGATGCAGGTGTCCATCCCGCCGTCAAAGCCCAGGTATCCGGCCGCGCCGCCGTAGAATCCGCGCCGGAGCGGCTCCAGCCCGTCGATGATCTCCATCGCACGTACCTTCGGGGCGCCCGACAGCGTGCCGGCGGGCAGGATCGCCCCGAGCGCGTCGACCGCGGACCGGTCCGGCCGCAACCGGCCCTCCACGTCGGTCACCAGGTGCATGACATGGGAGAACCGTTCCACCCGGCAGATCCCGGCCGCCCTCACGGAGCCGAACTCCGAGACTCTGCCGACGTCGTTGCGTGCCAGATCGACCAGCATGAAGTGCTCCGATCGTTCCTTTTCATCCGCGAGCAGTTCCGCCGCCAGGGCCGCGTCCCTCTCCGGGGTCTCCCCGCGCGGGCGCGTCCCGGCGATGGGCCGGGTGGAGACCGTTCCGTCCTCCACGCGGAGCAGCATTTCGGGGGAAGCCCCGACCAGCGTCGCGTCCGCATACCGGAAACAGAACAGATAAGGGGACGGATTGACGGACCGGAGCGCCCGGTATACCAGGAACGGATCTCCCGCATACGGCGCGGAAAACCGCTGGGACAGCACAACCTGGAAAATGTCCCCCGCCCGGATGTGTTCGATGGCCTTGCGGACCATGCCGCAGTACTCTTCCCGGGTGGAGGAGCTCACGAAATCCGCTTCGGCCGGGACATCGGCCACCGGAACGAGTCGGTCCGGCGCGGCAAGGATTTCCTCCCGGATCCGCTCGATGCGCCCGAGGGCCTCTTCATAACCGTCCGCCCCCCGATCGGCCGGACAGTTGACGATGATCTGCATCCGGCACCGCAGGTGGTCGTAGACGATCACTTCTCCGGGTGCCTGGAGTCTGCAGTCCGGCAGTCCGATCCGGTCCGGATTGTCGTCCGGAAGCCGCTCAAGGCAGCGGGCATAATCGTAGGCGAAATACCCGGCCAGGCCGCAGTGGAACTTGGGTATGTAGTCGAAGCCGCCCGCCGCATACCGGCCGAGGAATCCGGCCAGCCGTCCCGGCACGTCGCCTGAAGCTGTTTCAACCGTCCCGCCGCTCTCCATGATCACCTGATCCCCCCGGCTTTCGAAGCGGAGCATCGGACGGCGGCCCATGATGGAGTAGCGCCCCCAGCGGGATCCGTCCTCCACGCTCTCCAGCAGGAAAGTGTCCGGCTCGTCCCCGAACCGGCGGTAGAGCGATACCGGAGTGAACAGGTCCCCGCCGACTTCCCGCACGACCGGGACGACCGGATGGATCCGGCACAGCCGGAGGAACTCCTCCCTCCCCGGCCGGATCATGGCCGGCTCTCCCCGATGCGTCCGCCGCCCAGCGCCGCGCACATGGATTCGGTGAACCGGCCCACGGAACGCGCGATCGCGCCGGCGTCCATCCCGGCCGACACGGATTGTTCGATCAGGCGGACCAATGCGCTCCCCACGATGACCCCGTCCGCGTGCCGGGCCATCGCAGCGGCCTGCTCCGGCGTCGAGACGCCGAAGCCGACGAACCGGGGGACGCCGGTCTCGGCGGCCAACCGGTCGAGAAAGCCGTCCAGACCCTCCGGGACCCCGGTACGCTCCCCCGTCGTGCCGAGCGACGAAACACAGTACAGAAAGCCTTCCGCACGCGCGCAGATCGCCGGGACGGCCGCGCCGGAGTTCGGTGACACCAGCTGGATCAGACGGATTCCGGATTTCCGGGCGGGCAGCCGCACTTCGTCCTGTTCCTCGATCGGGAGATCCGGCAGAATGCACGCGTCAATCCCGTGTTCGAGGCACATCCTGAAAAAACGCTCCGTCCCGTAACGGAAAACCAGGTTGAAATACAGCATGAGCGCGACCGGCGCGACGTCGTCCTCCGCACGGAAGCGCGCCGCGAGGCGGAACACGTCGTCCATCCGAGTCCCGGCGGCCAGCGCGCGGATCCCCGCCCGGCGTATGACCGGTCCGTCGGCGGAAGGATCGGAGTACGGCACGCCGAGCTCGATCAGAGACGCGCCGGCGGAGGCCGCCGCCCGCATGCACAGCAGTGTGGTTTCAAGATCCGGATCCCCCGCCATGAAATAGGCGGCGAACGCCTTGGCCCCGCGTTCCGCGTTCCGCTCAGTCCTGTTTTCCAGACGTCCGGCGGCAGCCGGAACCTCCCTGCTTTCACGATCCATGAATGCCTTCCTCCTCATCATGCCTACAGTTCTCCCCGATACCGGCCGATCGATTCCACGTCTTTGTCGCCGCGGCCCGAGACGGTCACGACCACGGTGTCCCGCGGTCCGAATCCGGGTGCCAGCCGGCGGGCCAGCGCGACCGCGTGCGCGCTTTCGATGGCCGGGATGATCCCCTCGATCCGTGACAGGTACTCGAAAGCGTCCACCGCTTCGGCATCGGTCACCGCATGGTATTCCGCGCGTCCGACGGCGGCCAGCCAGGCGTGTTCCGGACCGACACCCGGATAATCCAGACCCGCGGAGATCGAGTAGACCGGGCGGATCTGCCCCTCGTCGTCCTGCAGGAAGAGTGACTTCATTCCGTGGAACACACCGGTGGAACCTTGCGTGACGGTCGCGGCATGACGCCCGGTCTCCACACCTTCCCCTCCCGCCTCCGCGCCGATCAGCCGGACCGACGCGTCGTCCAGAAACGGATGGAAGCTTCCCATGGCGTTGCTCCCGCCGCCGACGCACGCGATGACGGCCGCAGGCAGGCAGCCGAACGCCGCCATCGCCTGCTCCCGGATCTCACGCCCGATGACGCTCTGGAAATCCCGTACCATCGCGGGATACGGGTGCGGTCCCATCACGGAACCGATCACGTAATAGGCGGTGTCCGCATCCCTCGACCATGCCCGCATCGCCTCGGAAGTGGCGTCCTTGAGCGTACCCGTCCCGTCCGGAACCGCGGTGACGTCCGCACCGAGCAGACGCATGCGGTATACGTTGAGCCGCTGGCGTTCCATGTCCTCCGTCCCCATGAACACTTCGCAAGACATTCCGAACAGCGCCGCCGCGGTCGCGGTCGCGACCCCGTGCTGGCCGGCGCCGGTTTCCGCGATGAGGTGCCGCTTGCCCATCCGGCGTGCCAGCAGGACTTGTCCGAGCACATTGTTGATCTTGTGCGAACCGGTGTGATTCAGGTCTTCACGCTTGAGCAGCACCCGGCAGCCGAGGTCTGCGGACATCCTTTCCGCATGGTACAGCAGGGAGGGTCGACCGGCATACTCCCGGAGCAGACGCATGAATTCCTTTTGAAAGTCCGGATCCGACCGGGCTTCCCGATAGGCGGCGTCCAGTCCGCGGACCGCCGCCATGAGGGTCTCTGACGCGTATTGCCCCCCGTAGTCCCCATACCGGCCCGTTCCGGCCGCCGCGGGCTGTGAAATCCTGCCTGTGTCATCCATGTTTCTTCTCCTCCATCCTGTAGACTTCCCTTCCTCCGGAATCCGGTACACCGCGCGCGATGGTCACAAACGACGCCATCTTGTCCGGATCCTTTATCCCGTCCGTCTCGACGCCCGAGCTCACATCGACCGCGTACGGTCCGACCTTCCGGATGGCGTCCGTGACATTCCCCGCATCCAGACCGCCGGCAAGCACGACCGGAATGCGGCAGCCGCAACGGATCCTCCACGCGGTTTCCCAGTCGGGCCGCAAACCGTTCCCGCCGGCCTGTCCTTCCGAAGGCGCGGCGGCATCCAGCACCACCGCGTCGATCCGTCCGGAGAACCGGTCGATACCTTCCAGAATCCGTTCCGCGGTTTCCTTCCGCACACCGCCGGACGGGATGCCGAATGCCTTCCAGATCCGGACGTCTGCGAATCCCGACGCGGACAGCGCCATCCGCAGCCGGTGCACGTCGTCCGGCGTCTCGCCGCCGTGGAGCTGCACCACATCCAGTCCGCAGGCCGATATGCATCCGGCGATCATCGAAAGCGGCCCGTCCGCGAACACGCCGACCTTCCGGATCCCGGGCGACAGTCTGCCCGCGATGTCCGCCGCGGCGCGGACCCCGAGTGTACGGCGGCCGGGCGCGAACACCAGTCCGATGCAGTCCGGCCGGAATCCGTTCACGGAATCCGCATCCGCCGGACGCGTCAACCCGCAGATTTTCACCTGGACGCGCGTCATGACGGAAGGTCCCCGAGCAGCCGCCGGATTCCGTCGCGCACGTCGTCCGGCCGGTCCCCTCCGCGCATGAGCGTCTCGCCCACCAGCGCGCACCGCACGCCGGCCGCATGGACGGCCGCCATGCCGGCCGGATCGGAGATCCCGCTTTCAGAGACCGCGAGCCGGGTCGCCGGCAGGATCCGCGCCAGCTTTTCCGTGACGGCCAGGTCCACATGGAATGTGTTGAGGTCGCGATTGTTGATTCCGATGATCTTCGCGTCCAGTCCGATGGCCCGCACCAGTTCCGGCAGATCGTGCACTTCAAACAGGACATCCAGCCCGAGCCGGTCCGCGGTCTCCAAAAGACGGGCCGCCTTCGCGTCGTCCAGCAGCGCGGCGACCAGCAGGACCGCGGAAGCGCCCAGCGCCCGCGCTTCGTAGATCTGGTACTCGTCCAGGACAAAATCCTTCCGGAGCACCGGCAACGATGTGCTCCGCGCGACGGCGGCGAGGTGTTCGTCTTTTCCGAGAAAGAAATCCTCTTCGGTGAGGACCGAAACCGCCTGGGCGCCGCCGGCCTCATACGCCGACGCCCGGCGGACCGGATCGAAAGTCCGGCAGATCAGCCCCTTGGACGGAGAAGCCTTCTTCACTTCCGCGATCAGGCTCATCCGGTCGCCGCGGTCGATCGCCTTCCGGAAACGGTTGCCGGGCGACGGAATGTCGAGGGCCCGATCCCGTACGCTTTCCAACGGCTCCTCCGTCATTCTTTCCCGCAGCCGGATCGCTTTCCTCGCGGCGATCCGGTCCAGGATGGTACCGGTCGTCAGCATGCGGCGCCTCCTTCTTCCGAGGCCCGGCGGGTGTACTCCACGACTTCCGCGAGCTTCGCGCGGGCGGAACCGGAGTCGATCGCGCACGCTGCTTTCTCCAGCCCCTCGGCAATGTCCCCCGCCGCCTGCCCGACGTACAGGGTGGCCGCCGCGTTGAGCAGCGCGATCTCGCGCGCCGCGCCGGGTTTCCCGTCCAGGATGTCCCGTGCGATCTCCGCGTTGTCCGCAGGTCCGCCGCCCTGGATGTCCGCAAGGGACCGTCGGGGAAGCCCGAACTGCTCCGGGGAGACAACGTACTCCGTGACGTGCCCGTTCCGGATCTCTGTCACCAGCGTGTCTCCGGCTGTCGTGATCTCGTCGGCACCATCCGTCCCGTGAACGATCAGGGCGCGTGAAACGCCCATATTCACGAGGGTTCCGGCGACAAAGGGCATGACCTTCCGGTCGTAGACCCCCAGCACCTGTCCGGCTGCACCGGCGGGATTCGATACCGGGCCGAGAAGGTTGAAAAGGGTCCGGACCCCCAGCACCCTGCGCACCGGGGCCGCAAACCGCATCGCCGGGTGGAAGACCGGCGCGAACAGGAAACCGAATCCCGTCTCCTCGATGCAGGACTCGACCGCTTGAGGCGGAATCCGGATGCGGATCCCGAGCGCTTCGAACAGATCCGCGCTTCCCGATCGGCTCGATACCGAACGGTTCCCGTGCTTTGCGACACAGGCGCCGGCAGCCGCGGCAATGATCGCGGCCACCGAAGAAATGTTGAAAGTGCCCGTGCGGTCTCCGCCGGTTCCCACCGGATCGACAGTAAACGGGACGCGCGGCCGTATCCGTATGGCCTTCTCCGCCAGGCTCCGCGCTCCGCCGGTCATCTCGGCGACCGTTTCCCCCTTGACGCGCAGTCCGATGAGAAAGGCGGCGATCTGCGCCTCGGTCGCGGTGCCCTCCATGATACGGTTCATCGCACCGTACGCCGTCTCTTCTTCCAGGTCGCACCCATCCGCGAGTGCCGTGATGGCCTGCTCGATCATGCCGCTTCTCCTTTCACGCAAAAAAAGATCCTGCCCCTTGTTCATCAAGGGACAGGATCTCCAAAGAACCTGCGGTACCACCCACGTTGACTGCCGATACGGCAATCCGCTCTGGTCGCGCACCATCATGCGCGCCCGCCGGATAACGGGTCGGGTCCCCGTCGGTGCCTAGGCGGGGATCGCTCCCCGATTCGGGCCGCCCTCTCGAGTCCATTCGCTCCGTACCGTCATGCCGCGATCACACCTTCCGCGGTTCTCTGGGATGATGGTGTCGGAGGTACTCCTCTCGATCATCGGTTTGTCCTGTTCTGTTTGTCGCTTACTTTATACCCGCATCCCGCTCTTGTCAAGGGTCGGGAAGCGCGTGCGTTCCGCCGGCCGCCTACGGGGATCCGCCCGGATCGCCGGTTGCGGGAACGGGTGTGATCCGGGCGGCGCGCTGGACCGCGTCCT
Organism: Clostridia bacterium; assembly: GCA_017997315.1. Lineage (GTDB taxonomy): Bacteria > Bacillota > Clostridia > Saccharofermentanales > UBA5734 > JAAYKS01. The sequence goes on along the minus strand of JAGOFF010000032.1, from coordinate 888 downwards.
CAAGATCGTCAAGCTGGCGTGAAATCCGGATGCCCGCGATCACTCCTTCCCGGATCGTGAAGTCGATCCGGTCATATGAACCGGGGGACTGTATGGTCCAGCCGTCCAGATCCGCAAAGGGGAAACGCGCCAGTATGGTCTTCCGGGTGGCGCCGACGGACAAGCCGTATCCGCTTTCGACGTTCCCGGAATGCAGCTCGATGCTGAAGACATGCCCCTGGAATGCCTGGAGCCTCTCGTCGTCGGAGCCGATCAGCATGACGGTCACATCCGGGTAATGCGCGCGGATGATCCGGAGTCCCGAATCGAACGGGTCCAGCGCCGGCAGGGAGTCATACGAGATCCGGGTTCCGAAGCGGGTGTTGAGCTCGAACGAATACACATACTCGCCGAGCGTGAGCGCGGGTTCGTGGTCCACGTAGACCGTCACATCGCCGCGGGACAGGTCAAACGGGATCGGATCCTCGATCTTGATCTGATCGAGTCCCGCCTTGACGATCCTGACCTGGCGGACATCGCCGGACTCCGGAGTCGGGAGCGGAGTCGGCGTGGAGGATGGAGCCGAACCGGAGCCGGATTCATCGGGCGTTGCCGTAGGATTGGGCCCCTCTTCGACGTACGGCCGGTAATACATGTACGGAGTGTAGTCGATCCCGCTTTGTTCGTATCCGAAGCTGTCCGCCCTGGCATACAGCAGCCGGAAAGCCGAGGATTTGACGGTGACGCATTTCTGGTAGAAGCGGATGATCGCAGCGGCTTTGTCGGCACGGATGCCCGCGTCGTTGATTTCACTGTGCACCAGCACGGACAGCGCGTCCGCATTGCTTTTTTCGACTGCGTCGAAATACAGCGTCGCGTAGGATTGGATGGAGAGCGCGCCGTCGATCC
>JAGOFF010000270.1 GCA_017997315.1 Clostridia bacterium | reverse complement strand
GGTGTAGACCGTGTCTCCGCCCGCGGCGTTCACGCCCGCGGCGAGCCCCTGGTCACGCGCGACGGCCCACTGCCCGGACCAGTATCCCTCCGGCTCCGCACAGTCGCCTGCGGCGTAGATCCCGGGCGTGCCGGTCCGCATCCGGGCGTCCGTGGGAATCCGGCGTCCGGTCGGGATGCCCGCGCGTTCCGCAAGCTCGATCCGGGCCCGCACGCCCGCGGAAAACAGCACGACCCCGGCTTCGATCCGGGTTCCATCGTCCAGACGGACCGCCTGCACGGGCGCGTCCGGCCCCTCGACGGGTCCGCCCGCAAGAGCCGTCACGCGTACTCCGGTCCGTACCCGGATCCCGAGGCTCTCCGCCCGCGCGGCGAGCAGCTCCGCACCCCGGGCGTCCAGCTGCCGCGCCATCAGCCGGGGCAGGATCTCAAGCACCGTCGTGCCGCAGCCGGCCTGCGCGATATTGTAGGCGGCCTCCAGTCCGAGCAGCCCGCCTCCGACTACGACCGCGGCCGTGCCTTCGCGGCAGGACTCCGCGACCCCGTCCCGGAGCGCGTGCGCGTCCTCCAGAGTCCACAGGGTGTGCACCCCGGGGCGGCCCGCCCCTTCGACCGGAGGCAGAAAGCTCACGCTGCCGGTCGCGAGCACCAGCGCGTCATAGGGCAGCGAGGATCCGTCGGACAGCTCCACGAGGCGTTCCGCGGTCCGGATCGCAGTGACCGCGATCCCGGTGCGCCGTGTGATCCGGAGACCGTCGTACCAGTCGGACGGGTGCAGCGCCAGTTTTTCGTCCGTCGCCCGGGCGGACACCACGTCGCACAGCTTGAGCCGGAAGTACGGATCCCGCGGCTCGCTGCCGATGAGGGTGACGTCCGCCTCCGGGTCCTGCCGTCGCGCTCCCTGCGCCGCCGACACCCCCGCGATGCCGCTTCCGATGATCACGATCCGCCGCCTGCCGCCGTCCATACGCCCTCCGTCCCCAACGGGCTTCCCCGCTTGTGTACAATGATTCCATCAAGCCGAACACCGGCTACCCACTATTCTATCGTTTTATACGCCGCGCCGGACGGAATCCGGGGCGGCGGCCGACCGGCGAAAGGGGACTCCCTATGGAAATGTACGATCTCAGCGTGACGATCCGCCCCGGCATGGACGTGTTTCCGGGTGATCCGCCGTTCCGCGCGGACGCGGCGGCGACGATCGGACGGGACGGGTGCAATGTGCTGGACCTGTCGATGGGGACGCACACCGGGACGCACATCGACGTTCCCCGGCATTTTCTGGCGGAGGGTGCGCCGGTGGACGCGGTCGGACCGGAGCGGTTTACGGGGCCGGCATGGTTTGCCGACCTGACGCGGGAGGCGGCGACCGGGATTCTGGACCTCGTGCGCATGGACCTGTCGATGCTTTGTCCCGGAGATTTCCTCGTTCTTCGGACGGGCTGGGAGGAGCGCCGCGGGACGCCCGGATTCTTTACGGGGCTGCCGCGGTTTGCACCGGGGAGTGCGGAGCGTCTTGCATCGCTCGGGGTCGGAATGCTCGGCACCGACATGCCGACCGTGCTTGCGGCGCTCCCGGATGGGGACGCCGTGGACAGTCCGGAAACCGGAGGGGTCCCCCGCGACGCCTCCGTGATGCACCGGGCACTGCTTTCCCGCGGAATCCTTCTGCTGGAGGGGCTGGTCGGGCTCGCGCCGCTGTGCGGGCGGCGGCTGACGCTGTTCGCGCTTCCTCTGCGCATCGCGGGAGCGGACGGCAGCCCGGTCCGCGCGGTCGCGGTCGAGGGGCTGCTCCCGTCCGGGTTGTCCGCCGGAGCGGCCACCTAACAAATCCGGCGGAAAAAATTGTCGATTTTTACGAAATCATTACGTTCACATAACAAATCTCCGGATGTTGTGTTATAATCGGTTTCACCAAAGGACATAAAACGAACCCCTTGCACACAACACGGTGATGCATCAGTTCATATACGGGAAGGCGCTCGGTATGGATGCGGTACTGTCCATCAAACTCCAGCCTCCGCTGCCCGAGCGCGGCCTGGCGATCCGCCAGCCGGTCCTCGAGGCGCTCCGCGACACGAAGTGGCCGGTCGTCCATCTCCGCTCCGGCCCGGGTTCAGGCAAGACCGTCACCGCTTCGCTGTACGCCGCGACATCCGGCCCGACCGTATGGTATGCGCTCGAACCCTCCGACAACCGGCTTTTCGCCTTTGTCCGGCATCTGGGCATCGCAATGCGCCGGGCACTCCCGGACTTCCGCCAACGGATCGGGTTGTACTCCGCACTCAATCCCACCCCCCGCGCGACGCGGGAACTCCTGGACGATTTCCTGCGCGAGTACCGACGGCGGGTTGATCTCCCGGGCGCCCCTGCCGGGGTCTCGATCGTGTTCGACGGCGTCGGGTGCCTGGACGATCCCCGGATCGGGGATTTTCTCCGCGGGATGCTCCAGCGGATTCCCAAGGGGCTGAGGGTTCTTTTCCTGGGGGCTTCCCCCTTCCTGGAGAACCGGGTGCTGTCGGCCTTCGAGGGATCCGTTCTGACCCTGGACGACGAGGACATGAGGCTGACCCGGGACGAGGTCTGCAGCGTCGTCGGATACGATGCCGAGACCGCCTGGGTGTCTTCCCGCGGATGGCCCTGCGCGGTCAACGCGCACAGGCTTTTCCTGCAGCAGCACCGTGACATCGACGTGCCCGCCGGCCGTTTCGGGCCTGGTTCGGAACCCGCGGCCGCCGATACCACCGACGGGTGCTTTGCGGGCATCCTCGACACCCTGCCCGAGAGCCTGCGCCGGTTCGTGATCGACATCCGCCTCCCGGACGACCTGACTGCCCCGCTGTGCAACGCGCTCGCGGGCATCGGCAACTCCGCCGCGCTGCTCGAGTATCTGGTCAACAACCACTACTTCATGAAAAAGAAAGCCGGCGGGCATTACAGCTTCTACCCGCCGTTCCGCGCGAGCCTCGAAGCCCTCAGCCCCCCGACCCCCGACGAGTACCGGCATGCCGCGGACTGCCTGCTGGCGGTAGGCAACGCGTATGACGCCGGCCGGTTCGCCTGCCTGGCGGAGGACTTCGACCGGCTCGAAACCTGCGCGGAATCGGTCGGCGAGGAGATGATCGACGCCGGCCGTTTCGATGAACTCGGACACTGGCTGACCTGCCTGGACGACCGGATCATCCGGCCGAAGACCAACCTGCTCCGGGCCAAGACCCTGCTGATGAACGGCCATCCGGAGGAAGCAGCACCCTATGTCGGACGTGCGATCGCGGGCTTCCGCGGCGCGGGCGACGGG